>DATDMX010000474.1:0-2466 GCA_036518575.1 Geobacteraceae bacterium
TTCTGATTCCTTGCTCGTGTCAATCGAACCTCTCATTGCGTTACGTCACCAGGCCTTCGCAGTATGTGGATAATCGGCAAACAAGAGCAAGGTTCGTGCCCCGGCCCGGTGACCGGGGCACAAGGGGCGTCGCACCTCACAGGCTGGTCGTCTAAAGAAATTGACGGGTTGCCGGCAACCGACACAGCCCCTATCGCTGGCGACGCAATGCCGTCATATCACGTAAAGGCGTCGCTGCAGGGGACACTCAGAGAAATGTAGATAGTGTGAGACGTTATGCGAAGATACCGCCGATGACGGTCGCACAGTGGGGGCAGGCACCGTCAACGAGCAGGTTTTCCTCGATGGAAAAGCCTCGGCGGCGAATGATGCGTTCACAGCACCCGGGGCAGTAGGTATTTTCGCCTCCTTCGCCCGGGATGTTGCCTTCGTAGACATAGCGCAAGCCTGCATCGAGGCCGATTTGCCGGGCGCGCCTCAGGGTGGCGAGAGGGGTTGGTGGACGGTCGGTCATCCTGTAGGTCGGATAGAAGCCGGTCACGTGCCAGGGAGTTTCACACCCCACCTTGTCGGCGATGAAGGCCGCAATTCCCCGGAGTTCATCGTCGCTGTCGTTCCAGCCGGGGATAACGAGGGTCGTGATCTCGATCCATACCCCCTGGCGTTTGTACTCCACGATGGAGTCGAGCACTTCCGGCAGCATGGCATGAACCACTTCCCGGTAGAAGCGGTCGCTGAATCCCTTGAGATCGATGTTGGCGGCATCGAGAACGGGGCTGATGGCGCTGAGCGCCTCAGGGGTGATGTAGCCGTTGGTGACGAAAATATTGCGCAGCCCCGCCTTGCGGGCCAAGAGCGCCGTATCGTAGGCATATTCGAAGAAAATGGTCGGCTCCGTGTACGTGTAGGAAATGGAGCGACACCCCGAGGCGAGGGCCCTTCTGACGATCTCTTCCGGGGGGAGGTCGCTCCCCGTCACGACGAGGGCACCGTGAAGCGGTTGGGAAATGGAGTAGTTCTGGCAGTGGAGACAGCGGAAGTTGCACCCCACCGTGGCGACGGAAAAACTTGTGCTTCCCGGCAGCACATGAAAAAGGGGCTTCTTCTCCACCGGGTCCACATGCTCGGCCACGGCCTTTCCGTACACAAGCGAATAGAGGATACCATCATGGTTTTCCCGCACGCCACACCGCCCCCGCCCCCCGTTGCCGATGAGGCAGCGGAATCTGCAAAGGCCGCACCGTACCATATCGGCGTCCTGGCGTTCATAGAACATGGCCTCTTTCATGGCGCTTCCTCCCTCGGCCTTCAGTATATCAGAGCACCCGGAGGTGGCAACGCCGCAACGAGGTGGGCGAAGCCAAACCCCAGTTTGAACCCGGCCGCGGGTAAAAAATTTTTCAGGAAACAAAGGCTCGTTATCTCAAGCAGATAGAAACTGAGCACTCAAACCTAAATATTGTTTTACGAACTAAACAATAACAATTTAAACAGCTTAGCTAAAAAAAGGGAAGAATATGTTTTCACGCCTGGCATATTCGTAGAATCGCGGTGTGAAGCAGCATCTTCCGAAAAGCGTAAACTACTGTTTTACATAATTTTTTACAAAAATAACCACTTGCATCTCTCCGAAGAGGTGTCTATAGTTATCTTAGACAAATAACGTTAAAGGAGAAACACCCGTGAAATGCCCAATGTGCAGCACAAAAAACGGACTTGAAATCGACATGCATGCCGACGGCTATGCCGATAATCTGCTGGAATGCACCAGTTGCGGTGCCATATGGCTTGAAACCGTTGAAGGGATCGAGTTGATCAACAGGAAGGCTGCCTGACGTAACGGACTGACGATGCGAGTTGTCCCTACGAAAGGAAGAAGTGTGTGCGCGAAAGCCGCCAGGTCATGAACCGGCGGCTTTTCTCGTTTCAGGGAACAAACCTCAGAACATGAACCGACGCATGCTGATGTTGAGGAGAAGCCCCACACCGATCATCGACGTGATCATGGAGGTACCGCCATAGGAGAAGAACGGCAGCGGCACGCCGACGACCGGGAAAAGGCCGATCACCATCCCCATGTTGATGACGATGTGCCAGAAGAGCATGGCCGTCACCCCCACCGCCATCAGGCTGCCGAACCGGTCGTTGCACCTGCCGGCAATGTGTACTCCCCAGAGGACGAGAAAGAGATAGAGCAGTAAAATGAGCAGACATCCGACAAAGCCCCATTCCTCGGCGAAGACCGAGAAGGCGAAATCGGTATGCTGTTCCGGGAGAAAACGCAGGTGACTCTGCGTTCCGTGGAGGAAGCCTTTCCCTGCTATCCCCCCCGAGCCCACGGCTATCTTGCTCTGAATGATGTGGTAGCCGCTGCCGAGCGGATCACGCTCAGGGCTGATGAAGTTGAGGATCCGGTTTTTCTGGTACGTTCGCAGGACATAGTGCCAAGCCACGTAAATCAGAGGG
>DATDMX010000475.1:0-4290 GCA_036518575.1 Geobacteraceae bacterium
ATCCTTCCTCCCATGCGCCCCGCGGCGCCGCATACTGCGATTTTTATCATAGCAAAACCTCTTTTTCACCACGGAGACACGGAGATTCACGGAGAAAGTCAAAGACCTTTTTCCGGATTTTCTCCCGTCTTTCTCTGTGTCTCCGTGGTGGATTTTCTAGATTAGAGCATATTCTTTCATGATGGCCGCAAGCTTCGCCTTGTTCGCCTCGCCCATGGGGCAAAGCGGGAGGCGCACCTCGTCGCTGCACTTACCCATGAGCCCGAGGGCCGTCTTCACCGGGATCGGATTGCTCTCGATGAACATGGCGTTGGAGATCTTCAGGAGCTTCAGGTGGAGCCTCTTCGCCTCTTCCAGGTTCCCTGCGTTGAAGGCGTCCACTAGGGCGGCGACCTCCTTCGGCATGATGTTGGCGGTCACGGAGATCACGCCGGCAGCACCGCAGCTCATCATGGGGAAGGTTATGAAGTCGTCCCCGGAGAGGACATCGATCTTGCCGCAGCAGAGGGCGATCACTTCGGAGGCCTGCTGGAGCGAACCGGTCGCCTCCTTGATGGCGACGATGTTCGGGTGGCCGGCCAGGCGCGCCACGGTCTCGGGGAGCAGGTTTACGCCGGTCCGTCCCGGGACGTTGTACATGATCTGCGGGATCGCGACCGCATCCGCCACGGCGATGTAGTGGCGGTAGAGCCCTTCCTGGGTCGGCTTGTTGTAGTACGGTGTCACGAGGAGGCAGCCGTCGGCACCGGCGGCCTTGGCCTTCTCCGTCAGCTCGATCGCCTCGGCGGTGGAGTTGGAGCCGGTGCCGGCGATGACCGGGACCCGCTTGTTCACCTGTTCCACGACGGTCTTGATGACCCCGATGTGCTCCTCGTAGTCGAGCGTCGAGGCCTCGCCGGTGGTGCCGCACGGCACGATGGCGTCGGTCCCGCCGGCAATCTGGAACTCCACGAGCTCCCGCAACTTTTCTGTATCCACCGCTCCATTTCTGAACGGCGTGACAATGGCGACAATACTTCCTTTGAACATAAAAGTGATCCTCCCTCAGAGGTTAGAGTGTTTGATTATGTGGTAGAGACTTTTCGTCTCGTCTGTTTAGTTGAGACGCATTTGGCTGCCCGGATGTCGGCGGTGCCGACGAGATTACGTCCCGGTTCCAATACCAAATGCATGCCGAGCTCCTTGGTCTCGGCGACGACGTCCTTGATCGCCACGTTTTCGGCGTAGCGTTCGTTTCCCGTGTTGAAATGGTGCATGCTCTTTCCTGACTCAGAGTAAAAGTGTTTTTGTATACCACGCGGGTGGGAAAAAGTCAAAATATTACGTAACGCCGACGGGTTAGGGGCTACGTGGGGTCCGCGTCGCTGAGCGCCAGACGTATCTCGTTGGAAAGGGCGCTTTCTGCGCTCTCTCCGGCGGCCTTGATGACGCTGCGCACGGCGTAGCGGTAGCCGACGCCCCGCTCCACGCGCTGGTCTTCGTAGCGGCCCTCGGTAACGGGGGTGCTGTTGAGGGGCTGGGGCGAAAACTCCTCCCCTTCCCGGCAGCGGTAGACGTTGTACCCGACGAGCGTTGTATCCGCGGGAGGAGAGACGGGAGCCCATGTGAGGACGACGCTCACGGTGGAGGAGGTGCCCTGGAGGAGCGGCGGAGCAGAGGGGGGCATGAGGCGATGACGCGCCCGGTTGGAGGGCGGGCTCGTGGCGCCGTCGGCGAGGACGCTCACGACCTTGTACTGGTAGGTCTTGCCTGCCGCCACGTCGGCATCGTCCACGTACAGGCGGCCGCCGACGAGGCGAGCTCCCTGGCGGTAGCCGGGCGAATTTTCCCTGACAAGCGTATAGGCGGAGGGGCATTCCTCGCAATCCTCTGCCGGCGGAAGAACCTCGCGCCGGTAGAGGGCGAAGCCGGTCGGCTCGCGAAGCGCCCGGCCGCTGACCTCTTTGGCCGGCGGCGTCCACGAGACGAGGAAGCGCGCCCCTTTCTGCTGCGCAGCAAGGTCAGCGACCGCCGCCGGAAAGAGCGCCTCAGGCGGAATGAGCTTCCCCTTGCGCCCGCAGCCGGGGAGGAGGAGCGTTGTCAGGATAAAGAGGAGAAAAATATGCTTCATGCTGTAGTCCGCGGAACGTGAATTTTGTGCAAGGTCAAGGCGCACGAGCGATTGCGCGGAGGCGTGGCAGCGCCACGTCGCACAAGCAATCGTGAAGGGCAACGCCGAGATTGCGCAAAAGTCGCGTTCCGCCTACCTCCCTGCCTTGACTCGTTCGATTTCGGCCTGGACCCTCGCCCGCGCCGTGCCGCCGGTGGCCGAGCGCGCATTCACCGAGGCCTCGAGGGTGATGGCATCGTAGATGTCTTCCTCGATTTTCGCTGAGAAGCCCTGCCATTCGGCCATGGTGAGCTCGGGGAGATCTTTTCCGTGGGCGATGCAGTAGGCGACTGATTTCCCCACCACCTCGTGGGCGTCGCGAAACGCCATCCCCTTGCGCACGAGGTAGTCCGCCACGTCGGTGGCCGTGGAGAACCCCTTGGCAGCGGCGGCACGCATGGTGGCACTGTTAACTTTCATCTCCCGCACCATGTCGGCAAAGATCTTGAGGCTACCCTTCACCGTGTCGATGGTGTCGAAGAGGGGCTCCTTGTCCTCCTGCATGTCCTTGTTGTAGGCGAGCGGGAGGGATTTCATAACGGTGAGGAGCGCCATGAGGTTGCCGTAGACCCGGCCCGTCTTCCCCCGCACGAGTTCGGGCACGTCGGGGTTCTTCTTCTGGGGCATGATGGAGGAGCCGGTGCAGAAGGCGTCGGAGAGATCGATGAACTTGAACTCGCTCGTGGACCAGAGGATGAGCTCCTCGGAGAAGCGCGACAGGTGCATCATGAGGATGGAGGAAGCGCTCATGAATTCAAGGGCGAAGTCGCGGTCCGAGACCGAGTCGAGGGAGTTGCGGGTTACGGCGGGAAAGTCGAGGAGCTCGGCCACGTGTTCCCGGTCGATGGGGAAGGTGGTGCCGGCCAGCGCCCCCGCGCCGAGCGGCAGCTGGTTCATGCGCTTGAGGCAGTCCTCCATCCGTCCCTTGTCCCTGGTGAACATTTCCACGTAGGCGAGCATATGGTGGGAGAAGAGGATCGGCTGGGCCGTCTGGAGGTGGGTGTAGCCGGGCATGATGACGTCGAGGTTTCCTTCCGCCTGGAAGAGGAGGGAATCGATGAGCATGTCGAGGTAGGCGGAGATGTCCACGATCTCGTCGCGCAGATAGAGGCGGATGTCGAGGGCGACCTGGTCGTTTCGGGAGCGGCCGGTGTGGAGACGTTTGCCCGCCTCGCCGATCTTGGCCGAGAGTCTCGCCTCGATGTTCATGTGGATGTCTTCGAGGGCCACGTCGAAGTCGAATTTGCCCTCCTCGATCTTCTCCAGGATCCCCTGGAGGCCGTGAACGATCTTCTCCACGTCCGCCTGCGATATGATTCCCTGTTTCCCGAGCATGCGGGCGTGGGCGATGGAGCCGCGGATGTCCTGATGGTAGAGGCGCTTGTCGAAGTCGATGGAAGCGGTGAACTCCTCGACGAATTTGTCGGTCGGCTGGGTGAAGCGGCCACCCCAGAGCTTTTCGTGGGCCATAGTAGGTCTCCTGATACGTGAAAGTGTTAAATGTCCTGAGTGTATCAAGGAACGAGATTTTTTCGTCCTGGCAAGGCTGTCGAGGGATTGCGCGGAGGCGTAGTAGCGCTACGCCGCACAAGGAATCCCGAAGACTTACGCAGCCAGGGGGGAAAGGCTCGTTCCCTATTTTTCCTGCCCGATCTCGAATCCCCCCACCATCTCCTCCCCCGAGACCTTGAGCCACTCCCCGTCCGGGGACCAGCGCATGATGCTGTGGACCTTGAGGGGGACCCGGGAGGTCCTGGGGTCCAGTTCGTGATGGAGGGGCAGGTTGAAGTAGTAGAGGCGCGTGCCGTTGCCGAATCTGAGCCGGCAGACCGGTGCGCCGCCGAAATCGTCGGTGGCGAACTCGGAGAGCTCCACCTTGGCCAGCTTGTGGTGGCGGTTAATCACCACGAACGAATGTCCGAACCCCTTCTGCGTGGCCACTTCCTCCAGGCGGGTCTCATCGGAGGTGTTGCCGAAGACGGTGACCGTTTCCCGCACCCCGGGGAGATCCTCCAGGTACTCGCCGTAGAAGCCGCTGATCACGTCCCGGTAGGCGTGGTGTTCGGGCTTGGGATTGCACTGGATGACGAAGAGCGTGTCCAGACCCTGCCGCGTCGTGAAGTAGAGTTGGTTCGCCCGGT
>DATDMX010000476.1:0-2598 GCA_036518575.1 Geobacteraceae bacterium
AGCTCGATGAGGTGTTCCAGCCCCCTGTAGGCATCCGCCTCCTTGACGGCCCCCTTTTCGATCAGGGTGACGATAAGAGGCTTGCGCTCCTTCCCGGCCCGGAGCTGGGCCTGCAGCGCCTGGGCCAGGGTCGCCTTGGAAATGATGCGGAGATCGACGAGGATCTTGCCGATCCGGACGCTGCCGTTCAGGTGATTGGCGCTGACGATGCAGCCGTCCTTGAAGACCAGCTGGCTTTCCCCTTTGCGCCCCGCCACCCGCAGGATGCCCGACTTCTTGCTCCAGCGCAGCAGCTGGATGACATCGACAATCGGCAAGTGCTCCAGCTCGCCGGTGAACGATGTCGCGGGCGCTTCTTGCCGGAGGCTCGTTTTCGAGATCGCCGTCATCGGCCCTCCCCCCTGCAAGGCATTCGAGCGAACGTATCAGTCACCCCAGCCCCGGTGACGCTTCCATTCCTCTTTCTCCGCCTTCCGCTCTTCCTTCTCCGCCCGTCTCATCTCCTTCTGGTACTCCTTCTCCTCGCGGCGCGCTTCCTTCCAGCGCTCCTTCTCCGCCCTGCGCTCCTCTTTCCAACTTTCCCGGGGGGTAATGAAGTGCCTGCCGCGGTAGTGGTCCCGATCGCGGCGGTAGACATCGTACTCGGCGGTGCGGTAGGACCTGATCCTCTCGATAGTGTTCCGACGCAGGCCCGGCGGGAGCTCCCGGTAGCGCGCGGCAACCCACGGCCCGCGGCTGTCGGCCGCACAGAACCAGAGCCCGTCACGGAAGAGGTAGTAGTTGCCCCGGACATAAAAGAGATCATACGGCACACCCACCGCCACGTAGAAACCGAGCCGCGACGGATAGACGAAGTCCACGTCATTGTCGATGGTGACGACCGCCGGGGGGGCCGGCTCGCGGACGATGACCTGCGGCGGCGGGGCCGGCATGATGATCTGGGGCGGCGGTGGCGGGGCCGGTGCGGGGACGATGATCTGGGGCTGATTGCCGAAGTGGAGATTGACATCGACCCCGACATTGCTGGCGCTGGCAGCAGACGCGCCGAACACCAGGGCGGCCGGCACGAGCACGAGCGCCGCCCTCTTGGTCCTGCTGAGCCTTCTGGACATAACAAACCCCTCCTTGACACGTATAGGTTTACCTTCTGGCGTAACACCCTGATTCTTTGGGCCTTTCATGGTCTTTCTATCAGCACCCGGAAGACTCAGGTTGCTCAAAAGCAGTCAGATCGTCGCACCCGCAGAAGGCCCCGCGGAGGCGTAGCAGGGCTACGCCGCACACTTTCACTTGTGAAAGTGGACCGCGAACGCGCCCGAAGGGTGAGGCCGCAGGCCGAAGTCACAAGGTGGCTTTCGAGGACGGTGGCGAGATGGCTGCTTTTCAGCAACCTCCTACCGGGCTGGCAGGAAGTCGATAGGATACAAGATCGTCGTCTTCGGCACCCCATCCTTGGGGCCGAAGTTGAACTTCCTGACCCTTGCGACAATCTGGTCGTTGAACCCGGGCGCGTTCATGTTGCACGACTCCACCGCGCAGGCGGATACCACGCCGCTCGGTTCGATGGTGATCCGCAGTACCATCTTCCCGCGCAGGGTCGGATCCTTGCGCAGCTCGGTATTGTAGATGCGGTAGAGGGCCGCCTTGTAGCGATCGAAGAGAAGCTGAATCTCCTCGTCGGTGCGGGACGGCTTGCCGCCGCCGGTGAGCGGCTTGGCCGCATCCCCCTTCCCTGCCCCAGCGATGGTGCTCCTGACCTGGCCGACGCCGTTGCCGCCGCGGCCGATGCGGGTACCGTTTCCTCCGCCGCCCACACCCCGGCCGATTGCGGCGGCGCCGATCCCGCCGCTGCCCACATTGCGGCTGAAGGTGCCGCCACCGACCCCGCCCCCGCCGCTCCCCTGCATGGTCACGAGGGACCGGCTCGCCACGGCCTGCCCGGCCAGGTTGGCATTGTTGCTGAGGCGGGCTTCGGTCCCGAGCTTGGGCACGGCCGTTTCATCGAGGAGATCCTTGAAACTCTCCTTGAAGGCCAGGACCCCCGTGTTCTGGCTCTTTCTGGGGGCGGCCGTCTGCTCCACCGGCTCCGCTTTCTGGCGTGCCGCCGCCGACTGGGGCGTTGGCGTCGCTTCCTTCTTCGCGACGTTCTTCTCTCCGGCCTTCTCTTCCTTCTTCTCTTCCCTGGCCTTCTTCGCCGGCACCGGTTTCATGGGCGCCTCCCGCACCATCATGGCGAGCCGCTCCGGGATGCGGGCGACGATGGGACGGACCACCTTCGGCACGACTATCAGCTGGATGAGGATGGCCAGGATGAGGCTCACGGTCATGGCCGTGCGCAGGTTGAAGCGGTAGCGCCGGTCGCTCTCGTCATCCGGGCTCCAGGGCATGACCGCCGCGGGGTGGGGAACGAGGGAGAGCTCCCGTACGATGGCGAATTCGCTCTCGCGCCGTTCGTCCCGATCGTAGGCGTCGTCGACCTGGTCGTGGAGGGAGTCGAACTCGTCGAGACTCCGGTTTATCTCGGCCTTGAGCTTTGCCTGTTTTTCCAGGACCCCGCCGATTTCCCCATCGAAGCGGGCGATGTGGCCGCGCACCCGG
>DATDMX010000477.1:0-2511 GCA_036518575.1 Geobacteraceae bacterium
AGGCTCTTCATCCCGGATTGCCGCGCAGCGGAGGTGGGGACGACCTTGTAGACCTTGCCCGCCTGGACCAGGGTGAACCCCTTCAGTTCCAGCACCGACGTGAAGACGTTGAACGCCTCCTCGGTGGAGAGCTTGGCCGGAGAGAAGACGGAGATCTTCCCCTTGACCCGGTCGTCCATGATGAAGTTCTTGCCGGTGAGGTCGCTGATGAACTTCACCATGGTGGCTATGTCCACATCGCTGAAGTTGAGGACCACCCCCTTGGCGAAGGCCGGCAGGGGTATGGCCAGCAGGGAGATGAGCATGGCAACTGCAATGAGGCGCGAAAGATGGTTCAGCACGTAATACCTCCGCAGCACGTGAAAACGGGGAATCCGCTTCACCGTATATCGTAGTTGAGAGTGAGGGGCTGGCCGTCCCTGATGAGATTGAGCTTGATGCGGCTCTGCCCCTTGAGGGAGACGAACGACTGGATCGCCTTCTCCGGTGAATCGATGGGAAAATCGTTAATGCTTATGAGCACATCGCCGTTCCTGATGCCGACGGTGCCGAAGATGCCGGCCGACTTCACCTCGGAGACGCGAAACCCCTCCACCTTGCCGTCCTTCATGCTCGGCAGGAGCCGCGCATCGGTCATTGCCTGGCCGATATTGTCGAGAGCCGCGTTCAGCGCCCGCTGGTCCACCACGTAGGTCCCCGCCCCCACCTGGGAGGCAAGGCCGCCGCCAGCGGGCGGCGCTCCAGGCGCCGGCGCAGGGGCGGCACCACCGGCGGCCACCGCCGTCGGCGTAAGGATGCTGATCCGCTTCCCGCCGCTCATGATCTCCGCCACTTCCTTCTTCACCGCCACGAGGGGACCGAGGTCGTAGACGTTGTCGCCGAGGCGAAAGACCCGCTCTTCCTTGGAGCTCGTTTTCTGGATGAGGGCAAAGGTCTCGCGGAAGGAGCCGATGGCGGTCCCGAGGAGCACGAGATCGCTCTGGGCGGTGGTCGGAGCGCCCCCTTTGGGCGCGGCAGCCGCAACCACCGGGGTGAGTTTGCCCTGGGTGGCCTTGCCGAAGACTCCCTTCTCCAGAATGGGCGAGAAGGCCGAGATGTCCTGCGTGGCAGCCGGTTGCGTCGGGACGGCACTCCTCTTCTGACCCGTGGCGGGAAAAACCTTTCCAAGGCGGTTGGCGACGAGATCAGAGCCGATAAGGGCAAGGAGGGCGATAATGAGAACGGCGAGGCCGATATTGAGGGAGAGCATCCATTTCGGCATGGGAACCCTTCGCAGGCGATTGAAGTTATTAAATAGTATGTGAACCACTGCCGAGATGCAAGGAAAAAGAGCCTTGCTCCAAGGCCTCCGAACCCGTAGCCAGCTCCAATTCTACCATGCTTTCCGCACGCCGCACTAGAGGTCGCCAGTCAGCTCCTGCAGCAGGTAGAGTTTGGGGTTAAGCTCCTTCACGCAGCCGATGATCTCGCGCAGCCGCTCCTCGTCCACCCCCTCTTCCATGTCCGTATCCTGGAAAAAGGGATACCCCTTGGGGAGAGCGGAGTAGCTGCCGTCGCGCAGGAGGGAGACATCCACCATGTCGTTCACCCTCCCCTCCGCTTCCCACGGGTCGCGGTAGTTGAACTGGCGGGCGACGATGTGCAGCCCCATGCCGTTGGCAAACACCGCCTTCACTTCGAAGGAGAAGTCGCGCGGTGAGCCGTAGTGCTCCGAGCGCCCGGAGCGGGCCATCACGTTGGCCCCGGCCTCCTCCAGCATCGCCCGCACCGAATCGGCAGTCATTGGTTTGAATTCGTCCATACGTTATTTCCTCCCACATTTTAACCGAACTAACGGAGCGTGGATTTTTCGCAAGGTCAAGGCGCCAAGGAAGAGCGCGGAGGCGTGGCAGCGCCACGTCGCACAAGCGATGACGCAGGCAACGCCGAGATTGCGGAAAAGCCGCGCTCCTATTCCAACCTCAATTCCACCCCCCACTCCACCGGCTTCTTCCCCTCCCCCGTCAGCACCCACAGCGTGGGAAACTCCATCCGCTCGGGGGCCGGGCCGAAACCGTCGGTGAGGTAGATGACCGCCGCTGGCCGGGGATTCATAGTGCGGGCATGGTCGAAGAGGGGGCGAAGGTCGGTGAAGCCGCCCCCCATGTACACCTCTGGCGTCACGGCGCTCCCCCGGAAGTTTTCGATTCGCTGCACGCGGCTTGCGGCGTAGACGACGGTGATGAGGGCATCCCGGCCGCGGGCGATGCGGACGAGCTCCTGCGCAAAAGCCTCGCGCAGCTCGGCGGTGTTGGTGGAATCGCTCACGTCGACTCCCACGAGGAGGTTCAGGCGGTGGCGCTTGCGAATCCCCGGGGTGTCGTGACAGAAGCGGCGGTGCTCCCGCATCCAGCTGGTCTTTCGCCCCACCCGGCCGGCAGTGGCCACGAACTGGCGCAGCACCTGACGCCACGGAATTACCGCCGGAGCCAGGAACCCCTCCGCCAGCGGCCGGATATCCTCGGGCACCTC
>DATDMX010000478.1:0-4908 GCA_036518575.1 Geobacteraceae bacterium
GCCGTAGCGTCGGCTCTTCCTCCACAAGTCCCAGTTCCGCAGCATAACGGAAAAACGTACTGACCCCGCGCAAATGGTCCGGCGTCAGATCGTAGGAGATGTGGTGCCAGTAATCCACCAATTCGTCGTCGCCCATCCAGCTTCGCTCGTCGCAGCCGGAGGCTATTTCGCCGTAGGTCTCGTAGGCGTAGCGTTTCGCGGCAATAAGCCGGTCTCTCAACAGCCGCATCGCTTCGCCTTTTTCCGTAACCGCGCGTCGCGTAACCAGCCAGAGCGCAAATACAAAGGGAAGTCCCGTAAAATTATGCCAGAGTTCCCCCAGATCGTAGACAAAGAGCTTATGATCCGTCTTGGCCATCTTGAGGGCCCTGTCTCCGATGAGAAGAAGGGCGGGAGTCGTCCGCACGGCTTCCTGGAGAGGAAGCGTCGAGGTGTGGAATTCGTTGGTGAAGCCGTAGGCTCGCGCCAAAAGTATCTTCAGAAGGTTTACCGATGTATCCGACTCGGTTGTCAGCCCGATGGCATGCTTATCAAGTTCCTCGATGGGCAGGCGGGAAAAGAGAAGAACACTCTTCACCTTGCCAATGGAGCTTATGGAAAGCTCGGGGAGGAGATAGTAACTCTGCGGCGATTTCGCATATTCTATGGACGAGGAAGGACAAAGATCGATCTCGGCCTGACGAAGCAGCCTGTTGAGTTCTGACGGTACGCCGCGCACGAACTCATAGGAACTGCAGTCAAAACGTGTTGTCAGGGTGTGAAAAATGGGCGTGCAGTTAGCGTAATCTATTTGTCCGATTCGGATGGCAGGAGTCTCGCTCATATGACCACTTGATCTTAATTTTCTCCCGGGAACAAATGTCCCGACTCACCTGAAGTCCCGTCCGCACACAAAAAAACCGACTTCGGGGCCGAAGTCGGGCGCGCGCTCTTCCGGGCGGAGAGGGAGTTTACGGAAAATGACGGCTTCTCTTCGGCGGCTGGGCTATCCGTCGTTGTCATGCTTCGACGGACCCCTGGCTCTGCGTCGCCGGGTTGCCCCGGTTTTGCTCTTATCGGAGAATGCGTAAATAATAATGAACTATAGTCGATTTCCGTTAGCCAAATCAACAGGAAAAATGGACTCGTATCTTCATGAAAGCGTCAACTGAGCCTTCCGGCCACAATAAGGCGCCTCAACCACTCCTGCTGCCCGAACGCTCAGTGCCGGCACAGACACTCTCCACAAAGATGGCAAGCTGTCGGTGAAACAGGTGAAAATCCTTCCTGAGCCCTTCGTAGTTCAGGCGAAGCTCCCGTCCGCCCGATGGGAGGGGGTTGGGGCGACGTATTCGTCCCGCCATGCGGGAGAGTGCGCGGTCGATGCCCGCAACGTCCACGTAGGAAGGAAGGAGTTCGGTGAAGATCGCGGGAAGAAGACGGCGAAGCTGCTCGGGGAGGACCGCTTCGTAGACCGTAAGGGTGCGGGAGGCATGCCGCATGAACACGGGAAACGGGACGTCTGCGTAGTCATCCCACGACATCGCGAGGAAATGGTCGTAAAAAAGATCGACGAGCACCCCTCGATAGTGGCCGAAGGAAGGGTCAAGCCGCTGCCTGCTCGCGCGGAAAACCTCGTTCGTCGCCGCGAAGGCGTCTATCTTTCGGTGCAGTTCGATCCCGCGCCTGATACCGGGGGAGAAACGGTCTTCCAGCCTCCCTTTGACGAAGTCGCCCATGAGGTTTCCCACGAGAAGTTCGGGCTCGCTACACGAAAAATGAAGATGCATGAGAAAATTCATGGTGGCAACATCCTACTCTTCATGGCTGATGTGGAGACACTTTCTCTCGGCGGTGCTTGTACGGGGGCGGACGACGGCATTGTAGAAGAGAAGCCGGCAGCCGTCAACCGCTCAATCCATCGCGGGCGTGCGAAGACGCTTCTTCTCTCCCCGGCGCTTCTTGTCCTCGAGGCGCCGTTCCTTTTCTCCTCGCGGCACCTTGGTGGCGACCCTCTTCTTGCGTTTCCGTTCCCGCCGTTCAAGGAGTTCGCGCAGGCGCTCCAGCGCAAGCTCTCGATTCTGGGTTTGGGAGCGGCGCTCGCAGGCCGTCACCACCATACCCGTGGGCAGGTGGCGGATACGCACCGCCGAATCGGTGACGTTACGGTGCTGCCCGCCGGGACCGGAACCTCGATAAAACTCGATCTTCAGGTCGGCTTCCCTGATTTCCACCGCCATTGCTCTCCCCTTCCTCTTTCAGGCCGCTCTGTGGTATGCTCGACGCAAGAGCATTCTCCGGCAATAGTACTCCACCACACATGGTACGCAATGAATCCGTTATCTCTTCTGGAAAAATACTTCCCCACCCCGCTGGCGCGGGAAACCGTCATCCGCCACAGCCGCCTCGTGGCCGATAAGGCGCTCGCCGTCGCGGCAGCACTCCACGATCCGGCTCTTGACCTCGCGTTTATCGAGGAAGCCGCTCTCCTTCACGACATCGGCACCTGTCGCACCCATGCCCCGGGTTTCGGCTGCACGGGCCACGAACCCTACATACGCCACGTCATCATCGGTAAAGACATCCTCGACGCCGAGGGCTTCCCGAGACATGCCCTCGTCTGCGAGCGCCATATCGGCGTCGGCCTGACCATAGCCGACATCGACAGCCAGGAACTCCCCCTTCCCCGCCGGGAAATGATCCCTCTCAACCGCGAGGAGCGGCTCATCTGCTTTGCCGATCTCTTCTACTCCAAGAATCCCGCCAAGCTTACCCACGAGAAGTCGGAAGCAGAGGTTCGGCAGGGGCTGGAAAAGTTCGGCCAGCACAAAACTGCCATCTTCGACCGCTGGCTGGCCGAATTCAGGGTCTTCTGAAACGCCGCCTGACCACAATGAAAGCGTAGATTACGGCATTCGCCGCCACGACCAGCCTGCCAAGGATCACTTGCTCACGGGGAGTGAGCTCTTAGGGATAAAGGAGGGGGACGAGGTAGTGGGCTATGAAACCGCCACTGTACCCCTCATCGCCAGCAAGGAGGCGAAAATGGTTTTCGAGCGGCGTCAGAGGGCATATCCAGCCGGTGAACTCGACCGTCGCCCCCCAGAGGGCCGCCGGGATATGAATCCAGGCGAGCCGAGGCCAGCGAATGACGAGAAACCCGCCTCCCACCACGAAAAGAACGAACGCCCCGTGGTGAAGAACACCAAGATCGGCAAGTATGCTGTAGAGCATCGAACGCCCCATCCCTTTTCGATCAACAATCCTGCCCCGTCATCACCGGCTATCGGCCGAGCGGTTGCGACACTCCTCCAGGCTCGCGCGCGCGGGACCGAAGTCAGGTCTCAGGCGTAGCGCCTCCACAAAGCGCTCCTGCGCTTCGGCATAGCGCTTCGACTGCATGAGTGCGAGACCCAGGTTGTAGTATCCCTTGGCATCGGTCGGCCTGAGGCGCACCACTTCGCCGAAATGGTGCGCTGCCTCTGCCAGACGTCCTTCCTCGGCCAACAGCACTCCGAGCCGATGGTGGGCTTCGGGGTCATCGGGGCGGATATCGATGGCCTTGCGGAAATTTTCCGCAGCCGTTTCGGCCATCCCGAGCTTCACCTGCACACGTCCCAGATTGATGAATGCGTCAGCAAAATCGTGGGAAATGCGAATTGCCTGCTCGTATTCCTTAACGGCCTCCGCGTAACGCTCCTGTCCGGAAAGGGCGTTGCCGAGGGCATCGTAGGCCTGCGGCTGAAGAGGGTTGATGCGCAATGACTCGCGAAAGAAGCCTTCGGCCTCCGCGTAGCTCTTCCGGTCGAGATTGGCCATGCCCAGGTTGTAGAAGGCGACGTAGTTGTTACGGGTAACCTGCACCGCATGGCTGAACAACGTGGTGCTGTCGCGCCACACTCTCGCATAGTTCCAGCTTGCGGCTGCCAGGGCAATGACAACCCCTCCGGCTGCCGCACCCAGCCAGAGTTCCCGCCCCCGCCACCGCGCTGTCAGAGCTTCTCCTCCCCAGGCAATAATGATAAAGAGACCGACGTACGGCACATACGTATAGCGGTCAGCAATGGCCTGACTCCCCACCTTGACAACCCCTATCACCGGCACGAGGGTGCCGACGTACCAGAGCCAGCCGACAGCGAGCCAGGGAAAACGTCTCCAGAGCACGAAAGCCGCAGTGGTCACGAGAAGAAGGAGGAGGCAGGCGGTCACCCCCTGCCAGAGCGGAACCGCAAAGGAAAAGGGATAGAGGACAGCAAGCTTGGCAGGCCAGAACAGTTTCCCGAGATAGGTGGCGTACGCCGCGAAAGCGTTCATGAGCCGGTCGCGCAGCGGGATGAGGACATCCATGCTGTGCCCCTGGCGCTGCACCTGGAAGGTGATGACGCTGGAAATGGCGCTTAGGAGGAAAAAGGGAAGCTTCTCCGCGACCCGCCGGCCGATAGTCGCCCACCGCTCTCTCCCCTCGCCGGCCGGATGAAACCGACCCAAAGGCCAGGCGTCGAGGAGGAGAAGCACGCAGGGAAGCGTCACAAGCATCGGCTTGGCCATGAGGCCGAGGGCAAACAGAAGAAGCGTCGCCCCATAGCGCACCGCTCCCGGCTTGGCCGCATAGGCGGCGTAGGCAAGCATCGTCAGGAACCAGAAGAACGTGGAGAGGACATCCTTTCGTTCGGCGACCCAGGCGACCGACTCCACATGGAGGGGATGGACCGCAAAGAGCGCCGCCACGAGGGCGCTTCGCCACGGGGCAGAGGTCAGGCGCGCGAAGAGAATAAAGAGGAGAAGCGTATTGGCCAGATGGAAGAGAAGACTCGTGAGATGGTGCCCCCGCGGATTGAGCCCGAACAGGGTGCAGTCCGCCATGTGGGAGAGCCAGGTGAGCGGATGCCAGTTCGCTTCGGCGGTGGCGGTCATGGCCCAGCGGATGTT
>DATDMX010000479.1:0-5249 GCA_036518575.1 Geobacteraceae bacterium
ATAACGTCTGGCTGAACCTCGTCTCCCCCACCGCCAACATGGCGGTAATCTTCACCGCCGGCACCATCTCGCGTCTCTTCATCGAGGAAAAGCGGGCCCGTGAGATCCGCGCCATGTTCTCCAGCTATGTGACCGAAAGGCTCGTCGACGAGATGATCCGCAATCCGGACATGGCCAGACTGGGCGGCGAGAAACGTGAGGTCACCGTCCTCTTCTCCGATATCATGGGCTTCACGAGCTACACCGAAAGTCATCCCCCGGAACAGGTGGTCTCGATTCTCAACGAGTATCTGGCCGAGATGACCGGCATCATCCTCAAATGGGAGGGGATTCTCGACAAGTTCATCGGGGACGCCATCGTCGTCTTCTGGGGAGCGCCCACGCGACAGGACGATCATGCCGAGCGGGCAGTGCGCTGCGCCCTGGAAATGCACGAGCGGCTCGAGCGCCTCAGGGAAAAATGGCAGGCTGAGGGGAAGACACCGTTTAATTCGGGCATCGGTCTCAACACGGGCGAGGTAATCGTCGGCAACATCGGGGCCGAAGGAAAAAAAATGGATTACACGGTTATCGGCGATCATGTCAATCTCGGCGCCAGGGTGGAGTCTCTCACGCGCCATTACGAGGACTCCCTTCTCGTTACGGAATTCACTATGGAAAGGCTCAGGTCGACGATCGCAGCCGAGACTCTTCGCGGCATTTCCTTCAAGGGCCTGGAGCGCGTGATCGTCAAGGGGAAGGACAAACCCGTGGGAATCTACGCCGTGAGAGCTACGGGCCCCCAGGACCGGCCCGCCTTTATCGAGAGGGAGCCAACCGGTGTCGTGAGGCTGACCGAAAAATAGGTCTGCCGCCCTTCCTTTCACAGCTCCATTATTTTACCCTCATCGGACATCTTGCCTCCCGGACAAAGCGAGCTACAATGTAGATTGCTGTCCGCGGAGGCACTATGGCAAAGAGATTTCTTTTCAACGCCCTCCTTCCCGACTTTTTCGAGGCACTCCACTTTTTCGGCGAACTGCATGCGCCGGTCATGACCTCCGACGGCGTCACGGCATTCCGACCAGCTCTTTCCCTGGCCGAGGTTCGACTTGATTATCGCCGCACCCTGATCCCTCCCAAGAAATACCTGCTTCCGCCCCGGGAAACCACGCTTGACGCAACGCCCACCGAGGGATACCGTCTGAGGACACCTGCGGACAAGGAGATCATTCTCTTCGGCGTGCACCCGTGCGACCTGGCCGGCATCGACTATCTCGACCGGGTCTTTCTCAGCTCATCCCCCGACCCGTGGTACGCACGAAGACGAGAAAGGTTCACGCTCATCGGCCTTTCGTGCGAGCCGGACGACTTCTGTTTCTGCGGTGACATCGGCGACAACCATTCGGCGGGGTTCGACATTTTCCTCGAACAGGCCGAGGACGGCTACCACCTTTTGTGCGGCACGGACAAGGGGGAAGCCATCCTCGCAAGCTTCAAGGACCTGCTCCACGAACGGCGGATTCCGCCGCCGCACAAGCGGGAGAAGAAGCTGCCACCTTCCTGCTTTGCCACGGCCCGGGAAGGAGAGCCTCTTCCCGCAACACCTATGTGGGACGATTTCGCCCAGCGCTGCCTTTCCTGCGGCGCCTGCTCCGCCTGCTGTCCCACCTGTTACTGCTTCGACGTGCTGGAGGGTGGAACGCTCGACGGTGACCGGGCCGAGCGCGTGCGCAGCTGGGATAATTGCCTGTTCAGAGGCCATGGCGAGGTGGCCGGAGGGGTCAATTTCCGCGCCTCGCGCCGGGAACGCTTCCAGTACCGTTTTCGTCACAAGTTTCACGGCTTCGGTCCGCAGCGCAACACCCCCGCCTGCGTCGGATGCGGTCGGTGCCGGGAAGCGTGCCCGGTAAAAATCGACCTCCTCGACATCGTGCGTCAGGAGGGAACCCATGACAGCTGCTGAGGCAAGCGTCATCCCCCGCACGGCGACCATCATAGCGGTCAGCCACCTTTCCGCCGACACCGCCCTCTTCTCGCTTCGCCTCGAGGGCGAGAGGCCCCATTTCTCCTTCGTCCCGGGACAGTTCATCCAGCTCTCCATGCCGGGAGGCGGCGAGGCGCCCATCTCCCTTGCCGCGGCTCCTGCCGACGACGGCACCATAGAGCTCTGCGTCAGGCGGGTCGGCCGGATCACCACCATGCTCCACAACAGCCGCAGTGGAGACAGGGTTGGCATCCGTGGGCCGTTCGGAAACGGTTTCCCCCTCGAAGAGATGACCGGCAGAGACATCCTCCTCATCGCGGGGGGGTTGGGAATGGCGCCGCTTCGCTCGCTCCTCCATGCCCTCCTGGCTGACCGGGACCGCTACGGCGCGCTCACGCTCATGTACGGGGCCAGGGAACCGGCGGCCATCCTCTTCCGCGAAGAACTCGTCGCGCTGGCCAGGAGAACTGACGTAAAACTCCTCCTCACCGTCGATTTCGTGCGGGAAGAGCAACCCGCGGGGCTTGCCTGCAACATCGGTCTCCTCCCCGCACTCCTGGCGGGAATTCGATTCGACCCCACCAGCACCTCCGTGGCCATCTGTGGCCCCCCCCCTCTCTATGGCTGCACCATCGGAGCACTGGTGGCGGCAGGTTGCCCCGAAGAGCGGATTTACCTCTCCCTTGAACGGCGCATGAAGTGCGGCCAAGGCTTGTGTTGCCACTGCGCCGTGGGGGATCTCCTTTGCTGCACCGATGGACCCGTGTTCCGCTATGGCGACATCAGAAATGTCCCGGGGGCGCTATGAAGAAACCGAACGTCGCCATTGCCGGGCTCACCGCGTGCTTCGGCTGTCAACTGACGCTCCTCGACTGCGAAAACGAACTGGCGGCGATGGCGGATCGTTTTACCTTTGCCTATTTCCCCATGGGAGTGACGACCCGCACGATCGAAGGGGATTTCGACGCCGCCTTTGTGGAAGGAGCGGTATCGACCCCCGAGGATCTGGAAATGCTCGTGCACCTGAGGAGCAGAAGCCGTCTTCTCATTGCCCTCGGGACCTGCGCCCGTTGGGGGGGGATTGCCGGATTAAAGAACAACGAGCCCCGCCTGCCGTTGGCGGAAACAGTCTACGGGGGAGATGCACACCACATCGACACCTTCAACCCTGGCCCTCTCCACCGGTTTGTGTCCGTCGACGCCGCCATCGTCGGTTGTCCGCCGGAAAAGCCAGATATCATCGCCACCTTGGCAGCCCTCCTCGCCGGGACCCTGCCGGTCTTTACCGCCTATCCCGTCTGCATGGAATGCCGGGAACGGGAAAACCTCTGCCTTCTTATCGAGCGCAACAAACTCTGCCTTGGCCCCCTCATCCAGTCCGGGTGCGGAGCACGCTGCCCAGCCGCAGGAATGGTGTGCGAAGGATGCCGGGGGCCGGCCGCGGAAACCAATTCCGTGGCACAGGAGACACTTCTGCGGGAAAAGGGATTTACCCGCGATGAAATCGCGAGCCGCATGCGAAGGTTCAGCTGGGAGTGGGATCATGACCAGGACCATTGAGCTGAAGCCTCTGACCCGTGTCGAGGGTCACGGCATCGTGCGCGTCTACCTCGACGGAAACCGCGTGGAGAACGTCGAGCTTTCTCTCTGCGAGTCTCCGCGACTCTTCGAGGCGCTGCTCGTGGGAAAAAGCTATCGGGAAGTGCCCGAAATCATCTGTCGCATCTGCTCCATCTGCTCCACCGTCCATCGCCTCACCTCACTGGCGGCCATTGAACAGGCGTTCGGCATCGAGGTGTCGCCTGCGACTCTCCTTCACCGCGAGCTCATCCTCAACGGCGGGCAGATAGCAAGTCACGCCCTGCACCTCTTCTGCCTCGTTCTTCCCGACCTGTTCGGTGTAGCGGGCTTCACGGAGCTGGCCGAGGTCGCTCCCGACGAACTGAAGCTCGGCCTGCGCATCAAGGGTGCGGGCAACCTCATTCAGGAGACCATAGGAGGGCGGACGATCCATCCTGTCACCCTCATCCCGGGACGCATGGGGAAGTACGCGAGTCCGAATGCTCTCCAACTGCTCCACGATACACTCGCGCCCCTCCTCCCCAAGGCCAAGGAGGTCTGCGCCATCTTCGCCGCAGTTCGTCCTCTCTCGCCACCTGTCGCCCCTCTCTCCCCCCTGGCGCTCCAGGGGAAGAACGTACCGTACCTGTTCGGCGACATCCTCGAGATGGCCGGCGAGAATTCTGCGGCCGTGGCGGATTATCGGAAGCTGATCCGGGAGGAATATGTCAGCCACAGTAACGCCAAGACGTGCACCGCAGCAGGAAAAGTGGTCACTGTCGGTGCCCAGGCTCGGCTCAGTTTCACTCCCGGGCTCTCGCCAGCTGCCTCGGTGGAACTGGCCGCCCATCGCGAGAGGCTCGCGAGTGCCGACATCCGCGGCAACAATCTCGCCCAGGCGATCGAGCTACTTCACGCAATCGAGCGCTCACTCGACGTCATCGCACTTCTTGCGAGCACACCATCCGCCCCGGAAGAGCCCCGTGACTTCGTTCCGCACCAGGGGACGGGAACAGCGGCCATGGAGGCGCCCCGCGGCACGCTCATCCACAGCTACGGCTTCGACAGCAGGGGCATATGCACCACCGCCGACGTCATTACGCCCACCGCCATCAACCAGGCCGCCATGGAGCGCGACCTCCTCGCGCTTGGCCGGGGGATGGACGGGGCCGACGAGGCCGAACTCATGCACCAGATGGAGATGCTCGTGCGCGCCTACGACCCGTGCATCTCCTGTGCGGTGCACCTGGTTCGACAGGATGAACGCCGCGGGGAATGAAGAAACCTTCCCAGTGAAACGACAAACGCCCCTGCCAGCACCGTCGCGTTTGCGACTTCGGTGCCGGCAGGGGCGTCAACTCCTGCGGTCTATATCGATACCCGGATTAAGGCCGGTAGAGCTGTTTCAGTATCTGCGACAGCTTTTGCTTCATGTCCTTGCGCTCGACAATGACGTCGACCATGCCGTGGTCGACGAGGTATTCGGCGCGCTGGAACCCTTCAGGGAGCTTCTGGCGGATGGTCTGCTCGATGACCCGCGGGCCGGCAAAACCGATGAGCGCCTTCGGCTCGGCCATATTGACATCACCCAGCATGGCAAAGCTTGCCGTGACGCCACCGGTGGTGGGATCGGTCAGGACGGAAATAAACGGCAGGCCCTTGTCGCGCAGTTTGGCAAGCGCAGCAGACGTTTTGGCCATCTGCATGAGGGAGAGGATACTCT
>DATDMX010000480.1:0-3593 GCA_036518575.1 Geobacteraceae bacterium
CGCTGGAGGCCGGCATAGCCTACTTTTCAGAGGACCTGAAGGGACAGGAGGACAAGCGCTGGATGACCGCCCGCCTTGGCACCAATTACCGCTACAAACTGACCGACTGGCTCGTCTTCACCGATCGGCTGGTCCTCTACCCGAGCCTCGAGAGCATGAGCGATTTCACGCTCCGTAACGAAGCGGCCCTGCTCACAGCCATCGGCTCCGGCTGGTCGCTGAAATTGGCCGACATCCTCGATTATGTCAACAACCCGCCGGCAGGAACGAAAAGTACCGATTCCCTCTTTACCGCAGGACTTCAGTACGCCTTCTGACGAACCGGGCGGTTCGGGTTGACCGGAAACAAGGCAACGCCATAGAGTGCCTCCGTCAGTCTCGACGTACAATCAGTAACCGAAGGAGGAAAAATATGGAAAACATGGAGCAGTTCCAGAAACTCGTTCTCACCTACGCCACTGAATTAGGCACCAAACTTATCGCCGTCATTCTCTTCTGGATAGTCGGCCGGTGGCTGATCGGTCTGGTCGGGCGGATGCTGCAAAGTGTGCTGGAGAGGCAGAAGGTTGATCCTACCCTGATGAGATATATCGCGAACTTCGTTGCCGTGACGCTGAACATAGTCCTGGTTGTCGCCATCCTCGGCTATTGCGGCATCCAGACGACCACCTTCGCCGCCTTGGTTGCCGGTATCGGCATTGCCATCGGCGCTGCTTGGGGCGGGCTGCTCTCCAACCTTGCTGCCGGAATCTTTCTCGTGGTGCTGCACCCCTTCAAGGTGGAAGATTTCGTGACCGTTGCCGGCGTGACCGGAACCGTGAAGGAGATCGGCCTCTTCGTAACCACGATCAACACTCCGGACAACATCTTGACGATGGTTGGCAACGCCAAGATCTTCGCCGACAACATCCAGAACTTTACTGCCAACCCGTTCCGAAGAGTGGAGTTGAAGTGCCAGCTGGCCGGCAGCGCCGACCACGTCTCCGCCATGCAGTTGCTGCGCGAAAAGCTTGCCAAAGTTCCCAACGTACTGGCTGAGCCGTCGGTGGAAGTGGAAATCCTGGAGTTCACTCTGGTCGGGCCGGTGCTGGCCGTACGCCCATACTGCCACAACGACCACTACTGGCAAGTCTATTTCGACGGCAACAGAACCATACGCGAGAGCCTTGCCGCTGCCGGCTTCCCGGCTCCCGTTCCCGCACAGACAGTCCTGGTCCAGAACCAGTAATACCAAAGCTCGACGCTGGCAAAAAAAAAGGCCGCACCCTCACGGATGCGGCCTTTTCGTTGCCAACTGGGGCGAATTAGTTCGCCGCCGGAGCAGCCGGAGCTTCTTCTTTCTTCACGGCTTTTTTGGCTTTTTTGTGGTGCTTTTTGACTTTTTTCACTTTCTTGACCGGAGCCTTTTCTTCCTTCTTCACTTCGGCAGCGGCCGGAGCAGCAGCCGGAGCCGGAGCTTCCTGGGCGAATACGAGGCCGGCGAAGGAAACCGCCACGATGGCGGCTACGATGGTGGAAATAACTTTTTTCATGTGAGTACTCCTCCTGTTTCTGCTTTGTTGTTGCTTCCTGCTTTTAGATAGAGCATCGGTCGTGCCAATTACTTCGAAACAGGCATCTCACTGAAAAGGCTACGCTATGAAACCATGGTGCTGTGATGCGCCATTTGTTCTCAACCCCAATTGCGCCAGGCCCCACCCCAAAAGAGGTATATATTTGTTTTTATTAGCATTCAATCACAAAAAGAAAGCCCCCCGTGCCACGGTCAGGGCCGCGACACGGGGGGCTTTTGTGCCTACCAGGAATGGAATCCCTACCATTTGACCGGTTCGGGCTCCTTCTTCACGAGGAGGATGGAGCAGGGCATCTTACGGATGACACCATCCACATCGCCGCCGAAAAGGAGATGTTCCAGCCGCCCCTCTTCGTGGAAGAGCATGATGAGGAGATCGGCCCCCAGCTCCTTCACGGCACCCAGGATTTCCTTCACCGGCTCACCGTCCTTCACCATGACCTTGACGGGAAGGCCGTCCTTCACCACCCGCTGGAGCGCCTTGTCGATCGCCTCCCGCGCCTCCTCCTGGATGCTGAGGTAGTTCTTGTATTCCTCCTTGAGGAAAAGCCCGGGGGCGTTCACCGCCTCCATGTCCACAGGGTTGGAGATGAGATGCATGACGCTCAGTTCCGCCCCGTATTTCTTCGCCAGCGACACGCCGCAGCGAACGGCGTCGCGGCAGTGTTGGGTCATCCTGCTGATGACGAGAATGTGCTTGACCTTTTCCATGGCTCCCTCCACAGGCGTGCGTATTAGTGTGCTCCCCGGACCGGTTCGCGCGGAACGTGGTGCCTTCATTTCAATCATACCGCCGTAAACCCCCATGTCAACCGGTACTGGAGCGGTTAAAGGCTCATTTGGCGGGGATTTGCGGCGTTCCAGAATTTCCTTGCCGGCCGGTGTGAAGGGGTGTATGTAGAGACATTCTCCTCGAGGGAGGCAGCGATGAAATTTCCCATTTCCCCCCTAATTACGGGGGTCCATTTCCCCCCCATCTCGGAAGTGAAGGGGTGGCTTGCCAACGTGCGGCTTGAGCGCCCTCTCGTCGACCTCTGCCAGGCGGTCCCCGACTACGCCCCTGCCCGAGAACTGACCGACCATCTCAAGGAGGTGCTCGACGACCCCCTCATCTCGAAGTACGCCCCCGATGAGGGGTTACCCGATGTGCTGGAGGCGGTGTGCGGTCGCTACGAGCGGCGCTATGCGGCCCGCATCACCCCCCGCAACCTCTGCCTCACCATCGGTGCCAGCCAGGCCTTCTGGCTCGCCATCGTCACTCTCTGTCGGCCGGGGGACGAGGTAATCGTCCAGACCCCCTACTACTTCGACCACGCCATGGCCCTCGACATGCTGGGGATAAAGAGCGTCTACGCCCCCTTCGACGAGGCGTCCGGCGGACTCCCCTCCCCCGCCGTCCTCGCGAAGCTCGTCACCCCGCGGAACCGGGCGCTCCTTCTCGTCACGCCCAGTAACCCCACCGGTGCCGTCACACCGCCGGCGGTCATCCACGAGCTCCACGACCTGGCCCGCCGGCACCGCTTCGCCCTTCTCCTCGACGAGACCTACGCCGATTTCATCGCCGGCGGCGCCCGCCCCCACGACCTCTTCAGCGACCCCGCCTGGGGGGAGAACTTCGTCCAGATCATGTCCTTTGGCAAGAGCTATGCCCTCACCGGCTACCGGGCCGGCTGCCTCGTGGCGTCCGAGGAATTCATCCACCACGCCCTGAAGGCCCAGGACACCATGGCGGTCTGTCAGCCCCGCGTGACGCAGCTGGCGGTGAAATACGGCGTGGAGCACCTGGACGGCTGGGTGGCCGGCAACCGCGTCATGATGGAGCGGCGCCACGACCGCTTCGTGGCCGAATTCACACAGCCGGGTAACCCGTTTCAGCTGGCGGCAAGCGGCACCTTCTTCGCCTGGGTGCGCCACCCCTTTGCGGGGTGTACCGGCAGGGAAGTGGCGCGTCGGCTCGTGGAGGAAGCAGCGATCCTCACCCTTCCCGGCGAGGTGTTCGGCCCGGGGCTGGAGGCATATC
>DATDMX010000481.1:0-2246 GCA_036518575.1 Geobacteraceae bacterium
CGCAAGTATCCTCCCGGTCTGCGCTGCGCCCAACATGGCCTGGTTCTGCCCCGCCGCCACGACGGCTCTAACCGCCACGACCACGGGCTCGGGCGGCTCGCCCGCCGCGACTATCCCCTTTCAGATCGGCAATGCCGTCGCCCTCTTCGGCACGGGCAACAACGTCTTCGCGGAACTCGGCGGACCGGGACCGGCCTTCGACTGGGGGCTTCCGTTTTTCCTCGGACGACATGTTTTTGTTGGAATTGCGGGGAAGGTATCTGGCCTGGGAACCGGTCCCTACTGGGCATATTGATGGCAGGCGAGCACAAGCTCTGACAGACTTGTGCTCGCCCCTGAGGCGGGTCATCACTAAACTGCTCTATTTCACTCCCTCGATGAATTCTACAAGGGCTTCGACCTCATCTTCCTTGAGATCGGGAAAATCGGGCATGACTGGCTGAAACCCCTCGACGATCTTCGCTTTCGGTTTGATGATTGACTCCCGCAGGTACGCATCGTCCGCTACGACGGTGCGTCGCGTGCCTCCCTCCATCACCGTAACCCTGCTGTTGTACACGCCCTTGAAGGTTGGGCCGACTCCGCGGCTCCCGTCGAGCGAATGGCAGGCCAGGCACCCCTTATCCCTGGCGAGCTTGGCGCCATCCAAACGGGCGGGTTCCTTGGCTCCCCGGCGCAGAAAATCGATTATGGCAGCCATATCCGCATCACTCAGCTTGCCGGCGTAGGAGGGCATCACCGGCGGGAATCCCTTGACAATGTCAGCCTGCGGATCGAGGATCGAGCGCCTGACGTAAGCCTCGTCCACCACGATCGCATGTTCCCTGCCGCCGGTGAGAATACTCTCCCGCCTCCCCCATAGCCCCTTCAGAGTCGGTCCCACCTTCGGCGTACCATCCAGAGTGTGGCAGCCGAGACAGCCATGTTTTTCCAGAAGCTCCTTGCCGGCATGCTCTTCTCCACCGGACTGCTGCAACCAGTTGGCGAACTGGGCCGGGGGAACAGCCTCCACCGTCGTGATCATCCCCGAATGACCGGTACCGCAATAGACCGAACAGAATAGATCGTAAGAGCCCGGCTTGTCCGCCATGAACCAGACATGATTCTTCATCCCGGGGACAACGTCGTGCTTCACCCTGAAGGCGGGAAGATAAAAGCCGTGCAGCACGTCGAGGGAAACGAGGTTAACGAGCACCGGTTTCCCCACCGGCACGTAGAGTTTCGGGCTTGTCTTGCCATTGGCGTAGGTGAAACTCCACGACCATGTGCGGGCCGTGGCCGTCACCTCCAAGGCGTCCTTCGGTATCTGACGCAGTGACAGGTACCCGATCCAGCCGTAGTAGAACATGACCATCACGAGCACGGTGGGAAGTCCACTCCAGACAACTTCCAACCAGATATTGCTGCTGACCTGAGAGGTTGGTTCCGGGGCCCGGGAGCGGTGGTAGCGGATCACGAAGGCCACCATGGTCACGGCTATGCCAATGAACAGTACGATGCAGGTCCCGAATATGAAGATGAAGATCGGGTCGACCGACTTGGTTGTGGTCAGAGGATCAGGATACACAAGAGCTCCTCAACGATAGAGCACGTCAAAAAACGTCAGTCCGATGAAGATGGCCAGGGTGAGCAGGGCGACGAACAGAAGCCAGCGCAGCAGCCGCCCCTCGTAGCGCATATGCATGAAAAAGGCTATGACAAGCCCTGCCTTGGCGGAAGCAATGGCCAGGGAGCCCCATACATGGCCTATCCCCAGTTCAAGACGAGACACCCATACGGTGAGGGCCGTCAGGAACAAAAGCGCGATCCAGACCCTGGCCAGCTTGCCGTAGCTGAGAATGTGCGATTCCTCTCTCATTGTCTCTCCGGCGCATCGCAGGAACGGAAGGCGTCCGCTCCGCGCACTACGCAACCCACTCGAGCTCGCCCTACAGAATCAGGTAATAGAGCGGGAAGATGAATATCCAGACCAGATCTACCAGATGCCAGTAGAGGGCACCATTTTCCAGCCACACATGGTCGCCCGCATGTACGGTCCCCCGCTTCACCCGCACCGCCACCACCGAGAGGAATGTCCCCCCCACCAGCACGTGCAGGCCGTGAAGGCCAACGGTCAGGTAGTAAAGGCTGTAAAAGACCGATTCTCCCGGCGGACCGGCGGCAAGCTGCGCCGAATTGGGGTAGATTCCACGGCCGATTTCGTCGCTCCATTCAAGGTACTTGTTGAAGAGAAAGACGGCCGCACA
>DATDMX010000482.1:0-12271 GCA_036518575.1 Geobacteraceae bacterium
CGCGTCAGAGCCGGAGTCGGTCCCGAACTCGACGGCATCGCATCCCGCCCTCACCATTGCATCCAGGAGCGCCGGTGTGACGAAGCCGGGGTTGATGAAGGCAGACCAGTTCGCCTTCACGCCGGCGTCACTCATGGCGCGGCAGAGTTTCTCGGCGAATTCGGGCGGGTAGTTGAAAATGTCGTCGACAAAGTAGATGTAGTCGACGCCGTACTGTTCTTCCAGTTCCCGGATTTCGGCGACGATCTCGGCGATGGGGCGAAGTCGCACGTTTCCCCCTTCGAGGAGGGGGTAGGTGCAGTAGATGCAGCCGAAGGGACAGCCGCGCTTGGTCTGCAGGTTTGCCATCCCTCCCTCGCGGCGGTAGCGGGAGACGGCGAAGAGGTGCCGGTCAGGGGTGCCGAAGGTTAGAACCGGTTCCGACGGCAGCCACTGTTTTTCGCCCCTCGCGATGACCCCTGGCAACCGGGAACCGTCGTTGCCTGAGGCGAGATGGGCGATGAGGCGCGGAAGCACCTCTTCCCCCTCGCCCACGACGCCGTAATCGCCCTCCACAAAGGCGAGAACCTCCGCCGGCATAAGGGAGAAACCCGAACCGCCGAGAATCACGGTGGCTTTGTCACGGCAGCGGGCCACGACCTCCTTCACCCCCCCGAGGTAGGAACGGGAGTCGGGCCAGGTGACGTTATCGATGTTACGGATGGAAATCACCACCGCCTTCGGCCCGAATTCTTCCATGGCGTGTTCGACGGCTTTGTTCGGGTCATCGGCGAAGCAAAGGTCGAGAACCTGGAGTCGATGGCCGGCAGCGGTAAGAGGCCCTGCCAGGCAGGCAAGGCCGAGGGGGAAAACGGGGTAGGGCGTTCGTTCGCGGTTCACCGAAACAAGGAGAATATCCACTCACACCTCCAGATGGGCCATGAGCCGTTCGAGCCGCGCAGCCACCTCCGCCGCCAGGCGGTACTGAAGGACCCCGTCGAGGTCGGTGAGGGCGTGGACGGTTCTGCCGCTGGCGCACGGCGATCCGTCGGAGCCGACGATCCGGCAGACGAACTCGAGCGTGGCCGCCTCCGAGCGGCGGGCCGAGGTAAGAATCCGCAACTCCTCACCGTAGCGGGCCGGTTTCAGATACTTGAGTTCCAGTTGCACCACGGGGGCAAGGAAGCCGAGGTCCTCCAACTGGGAGACGTCGAGGCCGAAAGAGGAGGCGAGCGCCGCGCGCCCGATCTCCATCCAGGCCACATAGTGACCGTGCCAGGCAACGCGGTAGGAGTCGACTTCGTTGAAGCGGACCGTTGTCGTGGTTTCGTGATAGCGCATGGTGTGATCTGAAAAGAGGAGAATCTCGTGCCACTGGCACGCGGACCACCAAACCTACCACGGAGTGGCTGAGGCGCAAAGGATTTTTTGCGGCAGGAAGGAATGGGGGCTATCTTCCTCTTTCGCTCTCTATCCAGCGGTTGTACTTCTTGAGCGAGTCGCCGATGCCCGCTTCGTATAATGACGTAGCTCCGGCGCGACGCAGGGCGAGGTAGGTTTTCTCCCAGTAGACGGGCTGGGTCAGTTCGCGGAGCATGAATCCCGGCAGGTCGGCGGCGGTGAGGTACTCCTGGTCGATGTGACTGATGAGGGGGACGGCCGGCTCCTGGTAGCTGTAAGCAGAGAAGATCTCCTGCAACTCCCCCTCGATCTGTTCCATGAGCGGGGTGTGAAGCGGGGCGTCGCACGGGAAGGTTCGGGCGGAAAAGGCCCCATTCTGCAGTGCGGCCGCCACCGCCTGCTCCATGCGGTGCCTCTCGCCGCAAAGGAGAAAGTGGCGGGACGTGTTGACATTGGCGAGGAAGGTCCCTGTCTCTTCGGCGATCGTGAGGAGCGGCTCCATAGTAAGCCCGACCATGCAGCCCAGAGCGTAGCTTTGGGTCCTTCCCATTGTTGCCATGCAGCACCCAGCCCGGAAGGTCAGCTCGAGCGCCTCCCCTTCAGGGAGCGCGCCGCAGGCCGAGAGCGCCGGGTAGATTCCCATGCTGTGCTCGGCGACCACATCGGGAAGAATCCCCCGGCGGCGCAGACAGCGGGTTTCGTAGAGGCTCATGGCGACCCCGTAGACCTGGAGCTTCACCTGTTCCGTACCGGGTCCGCCGGTCCACGCGAAGCTCTCCAGGTCAAGGCCGGTGCGGGCGCGGGTGAGGAGGGCTATTTCGGTGAAGTCGGCATCTTCGGGGAGCGTGGCGTCGTGGGAGAGGGGCTGTCCCGGGAACATGAAGCAAATCATAAGCACCTACGATGATGACGTGGATTTTGACTTCCGCCTGATGGCGCTGCGAAACCCGAAGTTCATCGGTCCGAAGACCTGCACTGAGCGGTGGAGCTTCCACAGCCGTCGATACATGGAGGCAAAGGAATAGAAGGAACTGTTGAGCCAGTCGTACCCCCGCTGCAGTTCGTCGGCACTCATGCCGACAGGCCTGAAGGTGACGTGCTCCATGTCGTAGTCGCGCCAGTCGTTGCTGACGATTCGCCCTTCGTTTTCCAGTCGCCGGCGTACCGCGGTGCCGGGGTAGGGGGTGAGGATCGGGAAGATGGCCGCTTCGAGGCGTGCTTCCTCGCAGAAGCGCAGCAATTGAGGGAAAACGTCAGGTGTGTCACCGTCGAGTCCCACGACAAACGAGCCGAGGATCCCGATGCCGTGATCGCGGAAGATCTGCGCGTCCTCCAGGTAGGAGCGGGCGGTGTTTGTCACCTTGCCCATGGCGGAGAGCGTTTCCTGGTTGAGGGACTCAAAGCCGACGAACATCCCCACGCAGCCTGCTTCTCCGGCCGACTTGATGAACTCTCTGTCCCGGGCGAAATCGATGGGGGCGTGGGAGAGCCACTTGAAACCCATTCCCCGCAAACCGGCGAAGAGTTCCAGGGCGTAGGCACGGTCGGCCACGAGGTTGTCGTCCACGAAGAAGGCGAAAGAGTTTTTCTTTCCCAGCCCTTCAAGTTCGGCTAGTACCCTATCCACCGGGCGTTTGCGGTACTTGCGGCCGTAGAAGGACGTGACCGAGCAGAACTCGCAGTCGAACGGGCAACCGCGGGTGGTCTGAAGGGTGTTGGTGAAGAGGTAGCGCTTGCCGGTGAAGATTTCCCGGCGGGCACCTGGGATGACGTTCATATCGATGAGGGACGTGGAGCGGTAGGTGCGCTGCAGCTTCCCGTGCTCGAAATCGGCCAGGAGCTGCGGCCAGATGAGTTCGGCCTCCCCCACCACCACGGCATCCACGTGGAGAAGCGCCTCTTCGGGAAGATTACTCGCGTGGAACCCCCCCATGACGACGGTTTTCCCCCGAGCCCGGAACATGGCGGCGATTTCGTAGGCCCGGGGGGCCTGGGGGGTCATGGCGGTGAGGGCCACGAGGTCGGCGTCGGTGTCAAGGGTGAGGGGCTCGATGTTCTCGTCGCAGAGGGTCACTTCCCAGGAGGGCGGGGTGACGGCGGCCAGCGCGGCCAGGGAGAGGGACGGGAATTTGAAGCCGAGTTCCCCCCAGAGCCTTCCCTTGGGCCAGCCGGCAGCGACGAGGAGGACTTTCACTGGCGGTTTTCCGCGATGTGGCGGGCCATTGCCCGCACCGAGGCGAAGACCTTGGTGCCGGTGGCGGCGTCGGGAACTACGACACCGAACTCCTTCTCCATCGCCACCACCAGTTGCAGGGCATCGATGGAGTCGAGTCCCAACCCTTCGCCGAAGAGCGGTGCGTCGGTATCGATCTCGTCGGGTGACATGCCCTCGATGCGCAGGGCATCGATGATCATCTGTTTAACCTGGGGAATCAGTTCGTCGGCCATGAAGCTTCCTTTGTTTGATGTGTTGTTTTGTAGGCGGGGGCAAGCACGTTACTTCGCTCTTTCACCCCAGAAGTTGAAAAAAGTGTACCACTGGTCTGGGTACTGGCGGATGTAGCGTTCGAATACCGCCGCGAGTTGCCCCATGCCGGAGGCGACCGCTTCGACGTTGCGGCCGTGTTCTCCCCGGAAAAAAATCGGCTCGTCCATGAGGGTGGCGTAGCGACCACCTTCCAGTACGACGAAAACCGGAATCACCGGCGCACCAGTGGCAAGTGCCAGGTGGGCCGCGCCCACGGGGAGCCCCACGGGGTGACCGAAAAAATCAATGCTGATGGTGTTGGAGGAGCCGTCCCGGTCCCCCACGAGGCAGACCACCTCGTTGCGCCGCAGGGCGTTCACCGCCTCGATGATTGCCAGCGGCGAGGTGTCGTCTTTGTCCACGTAGATGATGCCGATGCCCCGCTCGTCCCGCATGCGGCGCCGCTGTTCGGTTACCTGTTCGTCCGGCTCGCGGAAGGTGAGGACATTGATCCTGTATCCAAGGTCGGCCAGGCCGAGCCCTCCCAGCTCCCAGTTGCCGAGGTGAGCCGAGATGAGGATGGCCCCCGTTTTCGCCGCCAGGGCCTCGTCGAGGGGACGGGAATCGCTGCGGCGTCCGATGAGCGCCTGTAGTTTTGTTCCGCGCAGGCGCGCCATCAGCATGATGTCGCACCAGTTACGCGCATACTTGTAAAAGGTGGCGATGACCAGCGCCTCGACGTTCTTCCTTCCGGTGACGATCCGTAGATTCGCCCGCGCCGCCCGCCGCTGCCTGCCGACGAGGACGTAAAAAATCAGGGCGGTGACGAAGGCGCAAGGTGGGAACAGGGACCGAGGCACGACCATCGTGAAGAGCGTTATCAGAAAGAGGTTGAAGCCGCTGTAGAGGTTCATTGCGTATGCGGCCCGCGCGCTTAGCGGTGGCCCGACTTCCTGGGCTGCTTCACCGGGTGATTGGCGAAATCGGTTTTCCACACCTCGTCGGCGACAGCTCCGTAGCGGGCGGCGTAGTCGTCCATCTGCGGCGCGAGCTCGGTGAAGATCGTGGCCGCTCCCTCGTGCGTGGGGTAGGCCCCGGTGCTTTGGGAGAGCTCTCGACCGACTTCGGGGTGGTCGATCAACATGCAGGGGCGCAGCAGGTTGTCATGCTCCCCCTGGCGTTCCCTGATGGCGCGGAACAGCGGTGAGCGGAGCGCTTCGCGAAGAGGGGTGCGGCGGATGTTGTCCACGGCGAAATGGCAGAAGACGCACGGCTCGATGTCGCCGTTGGCATTGATGTGGAAATATTTTCTCCCGCCGGCGATGCACCCGCTGATGATCGGTCCGTCGTTCCAGAAATCGACGAAGATCATCGGTTTCGTGTCGCGAAACTCCGCGACGCGGCGACGAAGGCCGTCGCGCTGCTCCGGGGTGGGCATGAGTTCGAGGTCGGGATTTCTTCCCACCGGAACGTAGGAGAAGAGCCAGAGGGCGAAGCACCCCTTGGCCGTCAGCATGTCGATGTATTTCTCGTCCGTTATGATGGGGGTGTTCTTGCTCGTCTGGGTAAAGGAGCCGCAGAAGGAGAGTCCGGCGGCGCGCAGGAGGTCCATCGCCCGCATCACCTTGGCGAAGTGGCCCGGTCCGCGCCGCTCGTCCGTCTCGCGCTCGTAGCCTTCGAGGGAGAAGGCGGGCATGACGTTTCCCACCTCGATGAGGCGCTCCACCATGGCCTCGTCGATGAGCCCCCCGTGGGTGAAGACGAGAAAGGCCATGTCCGAGTGCTTCTTGAATATCTCGAAGATGTCCTTCTTGAAGAACGGCTCGCCCCCCGAAATGACGGCGAAATAGACCCCCATCTCTTTCATCTGCATGAGGACGGAGTCGATCTCCTCCAGGGAAAGCTCCAGCGACTTCTGGTAATCACCGGCATAGCAGCCGTAGCAGGAGAGATTGCACTTCATGGTCGGGCTGATGACGACAGTGGAGGGGGGATAGTATCCTTCCCGTTCCTGCCACTCTTTGCGCTTGTTGGTGCCGGAAAGAAGATGGTTGACCGCCAGGTTGCTGATCCACTTGCTCCGCTGGTTGGGGTGAAGATCGCGGAGGATACGGCGGGGGAATTCGATACTCGGGTGACCGTCGCGGATCAACTGGCGGATCCAGCGAATCCGTTCGCGGTAGTACTCCTTCTTCGGGATGAGCTCCATGAGATGGGTCATCCGGGCGAGCGTTTCGTTGGACGAGTTTGTCGCCAGGGAAAGGAGGAGCGAGACAATTTTCTCGGTCGAGTAGTCTTTGATGCTCTGGAGCATAGGAGGCATTTCCCTCTTGGCAGGCTGTTGAAAATCTACTGCGGGGCCGGTCTGCCGTGTTGCCGTTCGCTTGCGCCGTGCGTGCCGACTTATGACGTTTTTCAATAGCCTGGTTACATGTGACGTAAGAACGTGAAACAAATGTTCCAGGTGTCCCGCACTGGCCGGAAGTGGCTGGTTGGCCGGCCGTCTGCCACCCGGGCGGCAATGGGGAGGGAGCCGATGCGATAGCCCGCCCGCCATGCCTTAAGAAGAATTTCCATCTCCAGTTCGTAACCGTTTGCGACAAGCTCGACGCGGCGCAGCAGCGGCGCCGCGTAGTAGCGGAAACCTGACTGGCTGTCGCTGATGTCGAAACCCGTGCGTTTCTTCATGCACCAGGCACCGAACCTGTTCCAGTAATGTCTGAGGCCGGCCATCTCCCTGAATTGGGCGGTACGGGAGGCAAGGAGGATGCCGAATTCTTCTTCGCGTGCCGCAGCCACGAGTCGTGGGATGGCTGATGGGTCGTGCTGGCCGTCGGAGTCCAGGGTGACGACCCCTTCGAAGCCATGTTCCAGTGCCCAGGCAAAGCCGGTTTTCAGGGCGGCTCCCTTCCCGCGATTTGCCGGGTGGCGGATTAGGTTGACCGGGAGCCCCTTTATTTCAGCGGCTGTGGCGTCGGTCGAACCATCGTCCACGACGAGAAGCGGCACCCCGTACTGGAGTGTTTCGACGGCCACCTGCCTGATGGTTGCTTGGGCGTTGTACGCCGGTATGACTACGCAGATTCCCACTGTCTGACCATTGCGCGCAGGGTGCGGAACCTGAACTGTTTCAATAAGGGGGTGAGCCTTTTCGTGACATCGGTTCGCGGTCCGTACGTTGCGAAAGCTTTGAGCGGTGCGAGCTTCAAGCGCGGTCCCGAAGGATCGAGCTCCCGGGGGTGAAGGAAGAGTACCGCCGGAAACCCCTCACCGTTCAAAGCCCTGACTGTTTTTTGAATGACGCGCTGCGGAAAGAACCGCAGCCCCCAGCCGCCGCCGGTCGGAAGATTGCACAGCGGTAATGGGGTAACAAGGGGCGGTATCTCCCAGAGAGTTCCCCCGGGCACGCTTATCCGATGCGGGGTGCGGGGGGCGGCCTGATCTCCCACCAGCGGGAGTGGCGTGCAGCTCGAGTCGTACGCGTACCCTTCGTCGTGAAGGATATCGAAGGCCCATTGCATTCCTGCAGACAAGGACCACTGGGGAGCGCGAAACCCTACCGGCCTTTGCCCGGCCTGGCGCTCCAGGATGTCGCCGGTCCTTCTGAGCTCTTCCCGGAACTCTCCCGGATCGAGGCGGCTGACCAGGCGATGGGAATAGCCGTGAGAGGCCACTTCGTGGCCTGCTGCGGCAATGGCGGGCACCAAACCAGGTATGGCTTCAGCCACGCACCCCAAGACGAAGAATGTTGCCTCTACCCTGTGCTCGGCGAAAAAGGCAAGAAGCCGTTCCGTGTTGTGCCGCACCCGCCATTCGCCGGCCGGTATCTGCGGTTCCTGGTCGAGTCCGCAGACGTGGAACCAGTCTTCGACATCTACGGTGAGGGCATTATCGGCAGTGGACTGCACGTACGACGGTGTTTTCACGGTTACGTTCTGATGCTGCGGAAATGCCGGACAGGATGTTGTGCTCATTGGAAAACAATTATTTTTCCTGCCTTTGGCACGTTACGGTTAATGGTGAAAAGTACACCATATGTGCAACCAAGTCAATATACATGTCGGGACGGCGGGCGTGCCAGGGAGAGAGCTCGTCCAGAATATTCACCCTATGTGGAGAGCCCGAAATCCTGTTTTATGACTGGTTTTTCTGATTGACCGGCGCGGTTCAATCCGATACCATATTCCGATTTTTACGCGGCGTCTCGTCCGAAAGCGATCGGATGGGGCATTGTCGCAGAAAGAGCGTATTCTCGCGTCACACCATGAAAATAAAACGCCTGGAAATAATCGGTTTCAAGTCGTTCGTCGACAAGGTGGTCCTCGATTTCCCCGAGGGGGTTACCGGGGTGGTTGGCCCGAACGGCTGCGGCAAATCGAACATCGTGGACGCCATCCGCTGGGTCATGGGGGAGCAGTCTGCCAAGAATCTGCGCGGCCGCCAGATGGAGGACATCATTTTCGGCGGCAGCGAGATGCGCAAGCCCCTCGGCATGGCCGAGGTGTCCCTCGTTTTCTCCACCGATGATGGCCGGGTGCCGGCCAAGTATATGGGCTACACCGAGATTCAGGTTACCCGCCGTCTCTACCGTGACGGCGAGAGCGAGTACTATCTCAATAAGACCCCCTGCCGCCTCATGGATATCGCCGAGCTCTTCATGGATACGGGCGTCGGGGCCCGGGCCTACTCCATCATCGAGCAGGGGCGCATCGGCATGATCCTCCTCTCCAAGCCGGAGGAGCGGCGGTTCCTCATCGAGGAGGCCGCCGGCGTCACCAAGTTCAAGGCCCGCAAGCAGGTGGCCCTGAAGAAGATCGATGCCACCCGGCAAAACCTCGTGCGTATCGGCGACATCGTCGCCGAGATCAAGCGCCAGCTGGGTACGCTGCAACGCCAGGCGAAGAAGGCGGAGCGCTTTCGCCTCGTGCGCGAGGAGCTGAAGGAAATCGAAGTCGCCTTCGGGGTGCGTCGTTATGCTGCCCTGGAAAACGAGCGGCAACGCGTGGCGGCCGAGCTCGTGCAGCTGGAAAGCAAGGGGGGCGGGCTGGCCGCCGAGCTGGAAAGCAGGGAGATCTCCCTGGAAGTGAAGCGGGTCGCCCTTCTCGAGGAGGAAAAGGGAGTCACCGCCGCCCAGGAGGAGATTTACCGCATCAAGAGCGATTTCCAGGGGGCGGAGAACCGGCTGGAGTTCCAGAAGAAGGAGCTTCTCAATCTGGAACGGCACGCCGCCCGCTTCACCGAAGAGCTGGCGAGCCTGGAGCGCCAGCACGGCGAGGCCGAAGACGAGCTGCGCCAGCTGGAGCTCCGGCGGGGGGAGTTCGTCACCGAGGCGGTGGACGAGGAGCAGAGCCTTGCCGGGAGGGAGCGGGAGCTCGAAGAGATGACCATCGTGGAGCGACGCGAGGCTCAGCAGCTCGAAGAAAAGCGGCGGGAGCTCTTTGCCCTCCTGGCGGAAATAGCCAAGTTCAACAACCAGGGGAGCAACGCCACCAGGCGGCTCGAAGCAATGGGGGAGCGCTTCGAGCGTAACCGTCGGGAGAGCGTCTCCCTCGGTGAGAAGCTCGTGGAGGCGCAAAGCCGCGTGCGGGATCTGTCAACGGCCCTGGAGCAGCAGCGCGAGCTGAAAGGCCGGCTCGGCGAAGAGTTCGTCGTCACTAAGGCCCGGGAGACCGAGCTCAGGGAAGCGCTCGCCGGCTGTGAACATGAGCTGCAGCAGAAGCGTGACGAGGCGAGCCGCAAGGGCTCGCGCCTTCATTCCCTTCAGGAGCTGGAGGCGCAGTTTGCCGGCTATGGCCAGGGGGTGCGGACGATTTTTCTCGCCGATGCTTTCAAAGGAAAGTTTCGGGGGGTCGTGGCCGATTTCCTTGAGACGGGCGAGGAGTGCGAGGCGGCACTGGAGGCGGTTCTTGGGGAGCGTCTCCAGTATGTTCTCGGCCAGGGGGACGCTGATGCCCTGGCAGCGATCTCCTATTTGCGGGAGCAGGCGGGGGGGCGCTGCAGTTTCATTCCGGCTTCTCCGATCGCCGCGTCCCGGGGCACCGTTCCCGGGGAGGCGAAGCCCCTTCTCGAGCGGGTGAGCGTGGCCGAGGAGTATCGCCACCTCGTGGAACCACTTCTCTCCACATCCTTCATCGTCGATGACCTCCCATCTGCAGTAGGTCTCTCCCGCCGTTTCCCGGAACTGACGTTCGTCACCCTTGCCGGGGACCTGGCTGTGGGGGGGGTCGTGAGCGGGGGGGCGACCGAAGGGGGACAGCAGGGTCTCATTCACAAAAAGCGCGAGATCAAGGACCTCGCCCGGGAAGTCGATCTTCTCACGGCCGCGGTCGCCGACCTGGAAAAGACGCGAACGCGCTTGCGCGAGGAGATCGGCATCACCGAAGAAGAGCTTCGGGACCTTAAGGCTCGTCAGCACCAGACCGAGATTCAGACCCTCAACCATGAAAAGGACCTGCAGCGCGCCCGCGAGGAGTGCCAGCGCCTGGAGGAACGGCTAGCGGTTATCGGTATGGAGCACGACCAGCTCAGCGAAGAGAAGGAGCTCCTCGAAAAGGAGATCGCTGCTTCCGCGAGCGGGCGTGCGGCGGTCGAGGAGCGGCAGCGGCAGCTCGATGCCGACGTGGGGGAGATGGGAGAGGGACTTGCACGCAGGCGCAAGGAAATTGAGGAGGCGCGGGAGGTCGTGACCGCCCTCAAGGTGCGCATGGCCTCCCTCAAGGAGAAGCGGGAGTCGACCCTGCGGGCCTGCAAGCGGATCGAGGAGCTCCTGCGCGACCTCACCGGGCGGATTGCCACCCATCGAAGCGAGCTGGAGAGGGGCGGCGAGGAACGGGAGCGGCTCGTGGCAACCATCGCCGAAAGCGAGACCGCCCTGCGGCAGCTCGTGGTGCGGGAAACCGAAGCAGAGACCGGCTTCGCTGCCCTGCGCGAGCGTTACGAGGCCGGCGGTGCCGTGGTGCGGGAGGAAGAGGGGCTGCTGAAAGGGGTGCGCAGTCAGGCGGAGGAAATTCGTCGCACCTCGGCCGAGCACAACCTCAAGCTTTCCGAGATTTCGCTCCAGCTCCATCATCTCGAGACGACGCTCCAGGAGAAATACCGCCTGGAGATCGTGGCCCTCCTCCGACGTCCCCTGGACGAGGAGTGGGACGAAGAAGAGAAACAGAAGCGTCAGGCCGAATTGCAGCGGCTCGTCGATGAGTTGGGCGAGGTTAACCTCACCGCCATCGACGAATACCGGGAGCTTGAGGAGCGCTTTGCTTTCCTCACGAGCCAGAAGGAGGACCTGGAGGAGTCGCTCCAATCCCTCCAGCAGGCGATTCAGCGCATCAACCGTACCACGCGCAAGCGTTTCATGGAAACGTTCCAGCTCGTCAATACGAAGTTTCGGGAAATATTCCCCCGCCTCTTCTGCGGGGGGCGCGCCGAGCTCTGTCTGACCGAACCGGAAAACCTTCTGGAGACCGGTATCGAGATCATTGTGCAGCCACCGGGGAAGAAGCTGCAAAATGTCACTCTTCTCTCCGGCGGGGAGAAGGCCCTTACCGCAGTGGCGCTCATCTTTTCCATCTTTCTCATCAAGCCGTCGCCGTTCTGTCTCCTCGACGAGGTGGACGCGCCGCTGGATGATGCCAACATCGGCCGCTTCAACGACATGATCAGGGAGATGACGGCCTTCTCCCAGTTCATTCTCATTACCCATTCGAAGACCACCATGGCGGTTGCCGATACTCTCTACGGCGTCACCATGGAAGAGCCGGGAGTGTCGAAGCTCGTGTCGGTGCGCTTGCACTAAGCCCCGAGCTTCATCACGGAAAAGGAGCAATCCGTGCCCTTCAAAGCAATCATCGAGGACCTCGTCACCACGACCCCGGGAGCAAACGGTGCCATTCTTGCCGACTGGGAAGGGGAGGCGGTGGTGCAGTGCTGCAGCTACGACGACTTCGAGTTGAAGGTTATTGGTGCCCACAACGGCATATTGTTTAATCTCATGAAAGACTTGCACCGGCAGTTCGCCGATGGCGGGGTGCGTGAGGCGGTCATCGCCACGGAACAGATCCAGGTGGTTGTCGGCGCTGTCGGGCCCGACTACTCCCTCATCATGACGTTGACCCGCGACGGAGTCCTCGGCCGGGCACTTTACCACTTCCGAACTGCCGTCGCATTGCTGGAAAAGGAGATTTACTGACCATGGCAGAAGAAAAGAAAGGCTTCTTCCGCGGCCTGATGGACAAAATTACCGGTGAGCCCGAGCCCTCACCGACGGTGGAATCTACCTCTGCCGCCACCGGCGAGGAGAGCAAGCCGGGGTTTTTCGACCGGCTCAAGCGGGGTCTTGCCAAGACTCACGAGAGTATCGTCGGCAGGATCGACACCCTTATTCTCGGCAAAAAGGAGATTGATGCCGATACCCTCGAGGAACTGGAG
>DATDMX010000483.1:0-3302 GCA_036518575.1 Geobacteraceae bacterium
GGGCTGGTTGGTCCCCAGCTTCATCCCCTTGTCGATGTCCTCGGCCGTGGCGATCCCCTCGTACAGGGCGAAGACCGCCTCGTTGATCATCGGCATGAGTATGCGGTTGACGATGAACCCGGGGTAGTCCTGGGACAATTCGAAATCCATGATTTCCTCCTCGATTCTTTTGGGCGGGTGCGATCTTCCGACCATCTCGACGCCGTGTCCTCGAAGCCCCGCTTCGACGTAGCGCTGCTACGCCTCAGCGAACCTTCTGCGGGCCGGCGACGATCTGGCCGAAATCTCGCACCCGGTTTACAATCTTTCTACTGGATTATTGCCTTTGTTACAGGGGGCACAGCATGCTGCGCCCCTACGGGTTCCCTGCCTAATTGCCGCCTACTCTGTAGTTCGGCGCCTCTTTCGTAATCGTAACGTCGTGGACGTGGGATTCCTTGAGGCCGGCGCCGGTGATCTTGATGAAGCGGCCGCTCGCCTGGAGCTCCTTGATGGAGGCGCAGCCCGTGTACCCCATGCCGGCCCTCAAGCCCCCGATCAACTGGTGGATGTTGGAGGAAAGGGGTCCGCGCAGCGGCACCATTCCCTCGATCCCCTCGGGGACGAGCTTGATGTCGCTCTCCACGTCGGACTGGAAGTAGCGGTCCTTGCTCCCCTCTTTCATGGCGCCGATGGAGCCCATGCCGCGGTAGCTCTTGTAGGCACGCCCCTGGTAGAGGATGGTGTCGCCCGGGGATTCCTCGGTGCCCGCGAAGAGGGAGCCGATCATGACCATGTCGGCGCCGGCCGCCACCGCCTTGGTGAGGTCGCCGGAAAACTTGATGCCGCCGTCGGCGATGATGGGTACGTCGTACTTCCTGGCCACCTCGGAACAGCTGGCGATGGCCGTGATCTGCGGCACGCCGATACCGGCCACGACCCTGGTGGTGCAGATGGAGCCCGGCCCGATGCCGACCTTGATGGCGTCCGCCCCGGCCATGATGAGGGCTGTGGCGGCCTCCGCCGTGGCGATGTTGCCGGCCACGAGCTCGACGCCGGGAAAGGTTGACTTGATGGTGCGCACCGCGTCGAGAACCCCCTGGGAGTGGCCGTGGGCAGTATCGATGACGATGACGTCGACGCCGGCCTTCAGAAGCGCCTCAACCCGCGCTTCCATGTCGGCCGTGGGGCCGACGGCAGCGCCCACCCGCAGGCGACCGAGGCTGTCTTTGCAGGCGTTGGGGTACTCGCGCACCTTCTCGATGTCCTTGATGGTGATGAGCCCTTTGAGGTTCTTCTCGCTGTCCACCACGAGGAGCTTCTCGACCCGGGTATGTTTCAGATGCTCCTTCGCTTCTTCGAGGGTGGTGCCCACCGCTACGGTAACGAGGTTTCTCTTCGTCATGCGCGCGGAAATGGGAAGGTCGAGGTTCGTTTCGAAGCGCAGGTCGCGGTTGGTGAGGATGCCGACGAGCTTGCCGTTGGCCTTGGTGATGGGGACGCCGGAGATCCGGTACTGGGCCATGATGTCGAGGGCCTCGCGGATCTTCTGGTTGGGACGCATGGTGATGGGGTCGACGATCATCCCCGATTCGCTCTTCTTCACCTTGTCCACTTCCAGCGCCTGCTCGGCGATGGAGAAATTCTTGTGGATGAAGCCGATCCCCCCCTCCCGCGCCATGCAGATGGCGGCGCGCGCTTCGGTGACCGTGTCCATGGCGGCGCTCACGAGAGGAATGTTCAGGGGGATGTTGCGGGTCAGGCGGGTGGAAAGATCCACATCGCGGGGAAGAACGTGGGAATGGGCGGGAAGAAGGAGAACGTCGTCGAAGGTGAGACCTTCAGGTAGCGTCGTATCCAGCATCCAAGACTCCTTTGCATCTGTCGTAACGTTAACCACAGAAAGTAGTACAGGTGAGCGGGCAAGTCAACCAAAAACAGATCGGGGCCGAGATAAAAAGCCCTTTCATTTCTCAACCTTAACCTTCGCCTCGACCCGGCTTTCAGTTGGGGATGAAGGCTTCCCGGTTGCCGATCCGCCGCAGGGTGGCGGTGATGAGCTTCACCGCGTTTTCGAGATCGCTCAGGGAGAGGACCTCCACCGGTGTGTGCATGTAGCGAAGCGGAATTTTCACGAGCGCCGTGGCCACGCCGCCGCGGGAAATCTGCATGACGTTGGCGTCGGTGCCGGTGGCGCGGGGGATGCCGGTGAACTGCACGGGAATCCCTTCCTGCCTGGCCGTGTCGGCCAGGAGCTCGAACAGGGCGGGATTGATGTTCGCGCCCCGCGGGAGGATCGGCCCCTTCCCGAGCGCCACGTCACCATTGTGCTTGCGGTCCACGTCGGGCTGATCGGTGGAGAAATCCACCTCGACGCAGATGCCGATATCGGGTTTGATCGCGTAGCAACTCGTCGTGCCGCCCCGCAGCCCCACCTCTTCCTGGACGGAGGATACGCCGAAGAGATCAACGGGCAGCGGTTTTCCCTCCTCGGCCACCCGGCGCAGCACCTCGGCCACGACAAAGCTCCCCGCCTTGTCGTCGAAGCCGCGGGACGTGACGCGGTCGCCCCGGAGCGGTTCGAGGCCGACGGCAAAGGTGACGGCATCGCCCACCCGCACAATTTCCTCAGCCTCCTTGCGGCTCGTTGCGCCGATGTCGATGTACTGGCTGTCGAGCTTCACCACCGTCTCGCGGTCTTTGGGCTCCATGAGGTGGATCGGTTTCTTGCCGATGACGCCGGTGACGGCACCGGTGGCGGTGTGGACCCGCACGCGCTGGCCGGGGGTCAGGTGGGGGTCGACGCCGCCGATGGCGCCGAAGTAGATGAAGCCATTGTCATCCATGTACTTCACCTGAAAGCCGATCTCGTCCGAATGGCCGACGATCATGACGCGGGGACGGTCCTCCCCTACCCCTTCGATGCGGCCGGTGACGTTGCCGAGCACATCGGTGGTGACCGGCGCGAACCCACTCACATAACTGCGGAAGACCCGCTGGGCCGGCTGCTCGTAGCCCGAGGGACTCGGGGCTGCCACCAGCTCCTTCAGGAAATCATACGATTCTTGCCTCATGCTTCCCTCCTGTCGTGCGGCCGTCAACCGGCCCTACATCGGATATTTACCCAGGTCCGCCGGATTGAGCTTTTCAAGATAATCGACGAAACGGCGGGCGTCGTTTTCCTCCGCGATGGTCGCGTCCTCCAGGGCAATGGTCGATGCCCGGGCAACGACCTCCTCGCTCACGAGGACCGGCACCTCGTACTTCAGCGACGCGATGAGCGCCTCGCAGGTGCGCACGTCCACCCGGAACTCGTCGGTGCC
>DATDMX010000484.1:0-2896 GCA_036518575.1 Geobacteraceae bacterium
CGAGCCAGGGGAGGAAGAACGAGGAGGCAAAACCGATGGCTATGCCGGGCAGACTGATGACGTCGGGACTTATCTGGTGTTCGAGATCGATGAAGGTGATGACCACGAGCGCCGAGGATAACAAAAAGAGAATGAGAAAGGTCGGCTTCAGCCCGAACTTGAGAAAGAGAAGAAGGGTGAGGAGGCCGTTCAGGGCCTCCACCAGTGGATACTGAAGCGATATCCTCTCCCGGCAGGAGCGACAGCGGCCGCGAAGAATGAGGTAGCCCGCAATGGGAATATTGTCGTACCACGGGATGGTGGCGCCACAGCCGGGACAATGGGACGCCGGAAAGGCGATGGATTCGTTGCGGGGCAACCGGTAGATGCAGACGTTGAGAAACGAGCCAATCACCGCGCCAAAGATAAAGGCGAAGACGTAAAACGGTGCGGGGTATGCCATTAATGATCCTTGTGGTGGCGCAGCTTGAGGTTACCCGGTAACGGCCCTATTTCAACCGTCTGATCTTCTCCAGACTCTCCTCGAGAAGCCGCTTCTTGGTGGTGAATTCCGCAACCTTCTCCCGTTCCTTGGCAACGACGTCGGCGGGAGCGCGTTCCACGAAACTCGGATTCTCGAGCTTCTTAGCAAGGAACTCCACATCCTTGTCGATCCGGGCAATTTCCTTGAGAAGCCGCTTTTCTTCCTCTTCCACGTTCACCAGGCCCTTGAGGGGGACGAGGATTTCAACGTCTCCCACAACCTGCAGGGAGGCATCGGCAGGCTTCTCCATCCCCACGCCGATGGCGAGGCTCGCCAGCCTGGCCAGGCTGACGATGGATCCCTCGTTGTGCTTCATGAGCGCGCGGCTTTCTTCGCTCCCGCAGGAAAGAATGACGGCAATCTCTTTGCTCGGAGCGACTTCCATCTCGCCCCGGATGTTGCGGATGCCGCTGATCACCGCCATGACCCGTTCCATGTTGGCCGCCGCTTCGGGATACGAACGCGTGTCGACCGGCACCGGATAGGAAGCCTGCATGATGCTGGCGGCACTCTTCGTCCCCGGCAGCGTCTGCCAGATTTCTTCCGTTATGAACGGCATGAAGGGATGGAGAAGCCGCAGAAGGTGCTCCAGCGTGTACCAGAGGACGTAGCGGGCCGTCTGCTTGCGCTGCGGCTCGTCACCGTACAGGTCCTTCTTCGACAGCTCCACGTACCAGTCGCAGAATTCGCTCCACGTGAAGCGGTAGAGAACCCCGGCTGCATCGTTGAATCGATAGGCCGTAAGTGCTTCGCCGGCTTCACGCGCCGTTTCGTTCAGGCGGTGGAGGATCCACTTGTCTCCTTCGGAGAGCGGCAGGCTGTCGAGGGCGACCGCATCGGGGTCGAATCCCTCCAGGTTCATGAGGGTGAAACGGGAGGCATTCCAAATCTTGTTGGCAAAATTGCGGTAGCCGGCGATCCGCTCCTCGGCAAGCTTTATGTCACGCCCCTGGGCAGCGAACGCCGCCAGGGTAAAGCGAAAGGCGTCGGTGCCGTAGGAATCGATGATGGTCAGGGGATCGATAACGTTTCCCTTGGACTTGGACATCTTCTGTCCCTGGGCGTCGCGGACGAGGGCGTGGATGTACACTTCCCGGAACGGGACTTTATCCATGAAATGGAGCCCCATCATCATCATCCTCGCCACCCAGAAGAAGAGGATGTCGAAACCGGTGACAAGACACGAGGTGGGGTAGAATGCGGCGAGCTCCGGGGTCTGGTCGGGCCACCCCATGGTGGAAAACGGCCAGAGAGCCGACGAAAACCAGGTATCGAGAACGTCGGCATCGCGACGGATCTCGTCGCTGCCGCAAGCTGCGCAGCAGGTAGGGTCGGTCCTCGTTACCGTCACCTCGCCACAGTGGTCGCAGTACCAGGCGGGAATCCGGTGCCCCCACCAGATCTGCCGGGAAATGCACCAGTCCTTGATGTTCTCCAGCCAATCGAAATAGGTATTTTCCCACTGCTGGGGGATGATGCGTGTCCGTCCCTCCTTGACCGCAGCCAGGGCGCGCTCCGCAAGGGGAGCAACCCGCACGTACCACTGAAGCGACAGGTACGGCTCGACAACGGTCTTGCAGCGATAGCACCCCCCAAGCGCCAGGGTATGATCGTCGATCTTTTCCAAGAGTCCCGCGGCATCCAGGTCTTCCAGCACCTTCTTCCTGGCGACGAAACGATCAAGCCCTTCGTACTGACGGCCGGCCGCGTTCACCACCCCCGACTCGTCAAGGATGTTGATGACATCGAGACCGTGACGCCGTCCCACCTCGAAGTCATTGAAGTCATGGCCCGGGGTTATCTTCACGACGCCGGTGCCGAACTCCCGATCGACATACTCGTCGGCGATGATGGGGATCTCCCGTTCGACAAGGGGGAGGAGCACCTTCTTGCCCACGAGATCCTGGTAGCGCTCGTCCTCGGGGTGGACCGCCACCGCCGTGTCGCCCAGCATGGTTTCGGGACGCGTTGTTGCCACCACGAGGAAGCGTCCGGGAGCCCCGACGACAGGGTAGCGCAGGTGCCAGAGATGCCCCGCCTTCTCCTCGTGTTCCACCTCGATGTCGGAAAGGGCGGTGTGGCAACGGGGGCACCAGTTGATGAGACGGTTGTCGCGGTAGATGAGCCCATCCTCGTAAAGACGGACGAACACCTCGCGCACGGCCCGGGAAAGGCCCTCATCCATGGTGAAGCGTTCCCGCTCCCAGTCGCAGGAAGCACCAAGGCGCTTCAATTGCCCGATGATCTGCCCACCCGACTCCGCCTTCCACTGCCAGACACGTTCGATAAAGGCATCACGGCCGAGCTCGAAACGATTCGTTCCCGCCGCCGCAAGTTGGCGCTCCACGACGTTCTGGGTGGCGATACCGGCAT
>DATDMX010000485.1:0-2738 GCA_036518575.1 Geobacteraceae bacterium
CCCAAGTGAACGAGGACCTCTCCCAAACCCTTCCACCGCTTGCGCCGGTAGATGAACCAGTTGACCGTACAGAGGAGAAGACTTGCCACCATGAGCCAGGAAAGGACCACGAGGAGGTGCACCCAGAGGGACGCGGGCCAGGCACGGGGGGCTTCCTGCTCCAGCCAGACTGCGAAGGGATAGGCGTCGAGGCTCCCGAAGAGATCGGGCCGCCGGTAGGCAAGGAGCGAGCCGGCCCCCAAGTCGAGGCACCAGAGAAGCGCCAGGATGACGAAGGTCACCGGCGAAACGGCAAGCCGCCAGAGCCCGGTGAGGGCCGTTCCCGCAAGACCGCGGGTGTCGTTGATGTCGCTCGTCGTCATGACAGTCGTTCGTGCCTTCCTGCGTCAGAGGAGGGGATGGTTCGTCTTGAAGAATATCCCCAGGCCGAGATAGGTGAAAAGAACCAGGGCAAAGCCAGCCAGGGCGAGGGCATCGGCGGGCCACCCCTGCCAGCGGGGGTTTCTACGCACGTGGAGGACCCCCGAGTAGTAGAACCAGAGGAGATAGGACCAGAGCCCCTTGATCTTCCAGGTCCAGTAGGAGCCCCAGGCAAGGTAGGCCCAGAGGCTCCCGGCGAGCATGCACCAGGTGAAGAGAATGTAGCCGAGATAGAGGCTTTCGTCCTGCATCCGCCGCCAGCGCTCCGCTTCCGACGGCTGCCGCGTCCCGAGGTCGTAGAGCCCGAGGATGGCACCGGCGCCCCAAAGCCCATAGGCGGCAAATGACGCGGCCACATGGATGAAGAAGAGCGGGGTGTCGAGGGAGGGGGTGAGGGGAAAGATCTTCTTCGGCCCGAAGGAGGCGCCGGCAAGGGCCAGGAGGACGAGTGCCATCCCTGCCGGGTTGTAGCTTCTCGCCCCGTAGCGAAGCTCGAAGTAGAGGGTTATCCCCGCGACCCAGAAGGCGAGGAAGTGAAGCGTCTCGAAGAGCCCGGTGACCGGGAAGTGGTTTCCCGCCCGCCACCGGGCGGCAATCATCACCGCCTGGCAGAGAACGCCCGCGGCAAGGAGAAGGCGCACGGGGAGGCCGCTGCGGCGCCCGTCACGGCGCAGGTCGAAGAGGGCGAAGAGAAACGCGCCCCCATAGAAGGCCATGGCAAGGGGATGGCCGATGGTGGTGAGAAGCCCTTCCTTCACCGGCGCACTTCCCTGGGAAAGCTACTTGGGACAGTGGATGAGAAAGCCATACTCGTTCCCCTTGCCGGCAAGCGCCTTCTGACTTATCTGCTCGAAGTAGCACCCCTCGATGTTGGCCGGAAAGCTGATGCCGCCCCCCGTCATGGTGGAGACGTCCACCATGGCCATCTTCTTGACCACGTTGAGGGTCGTGATGGTGACGGGAACCCCCTTGACGGTCCCCGCCTTGGTGGCGGCCACGCCGATCTTCAGCTCCGGGGCGGTGGGGTGGGGAGTGAATTCGCCTTCCTTGGTGAAGAGAAAGCGGGTGGTGAAGTGCTCCTTCAGGTTGGTGCCCGCGGCACTGAACCGTTTGCGCTGCTTCTCGTTAACCGTCACGTAGTAGAGGGGGTCCACCTGAATCGCCTTGAAATACGCCTCCAGGTCACCGACGCCGAAGCTGTACTTTGCGCCCCTGCCCGCGAGCACGACCGCATAGACGCCATCATCGAGCTTATCCTTCGGGGTGTAGCGGACCATGTTCTTCTTGGCCATGGGAGCGGCGTCGAGCTCGATCTTCTTGTCCTCGACCCAGCTGTAGGTATTGAATTTCCCGCCGATGAGCGCCCCTTTGTCGTAGACCGAGGGCTTGAGCCGGTAGAGGGCCACATCCTTCGCATCGTAGCTGCCGAAAGTGATGAGGGCAGCGGGAGCGGCCTTCAACCTGAGGGAAGAGAGGACGACAACGGGGTCTTCGGGCGTCTGGAGTTTCCACCCGGGCTGGGCATCGAGGAGGGACGCGAGCTTCCCCTCCTCCAGGAGGTAGATGCCCGACTTCTTCGGTACCGGCCCCTTTTCCGCTGCCAGAGCCGCCACCGGGGCAAGGAGTACCACCGCCGCAAGAATCGCCCGGCAGAGGAGCCGGAAGGAGCCCTTGCCCGGATGCCGTTTTCGCTGCCATGCCGCCATATGCCCTCCCCCTAGCCATGAGGTCGTTTTCATGCTCGCCGTCAGGAGTTGTAAAGGAATTCCCGTTCCTTTGCAAGTCATTTGTGGGGGCATCAGCGGGTGGCGGCAAGGAAGGAAGAGATGGCGGCAAAGGTCTCCGCGGCGCGCTCCTCGTGGGGATTGTGGCCGCAGGAAGGGATGACGACGAGGCGGGCGCCGGGGACTTCCGCCGCCAGGCGCCTGCCGTGGGCAAGGGGGACGACCCGGTCGTTCTCCCCCCAGATGACGAGGGTGGGAATGGTGAGGGCACGGTAGTTCGCCGTGAACTCCGCGTAGGCGGACGGGTCCAGCTGGCGAGCGGTGGCGGCAAACGCGGCGGCAGTCCCCTTGCGGCTGAAGCAGGTCATGTAGCGCTTCACCCGGGCCTCGGTCATGGTGCGGCGGTCGTGATAGACAAAGGTCAGGTTGGCCACGACCATGAGGCGAAGCGGCACCGCGGCCATGAGGAAGCGGCCCATGAGGGGAGGTCGCAGGAGGCGGAAAAAAAGGGGCGGCTCCTGAGGGTAGGCGGTACAGTCGAGGAGGATGAGGCGGCCGATGAGCCCCGCCCGTCCCGCCGCCGTGGCGCTGATA
>DATDMX010000486.1:0-3704 GCA_036518575.1 Geobacteraceae bacterium
GAGAGCGGTGAACGGCTCGTCGGTCAGCAGGCCAAGCGTCAGGCGGTCACCAACCCGGAGAACACCCTGTTCGCCATCAAGCGCCTCATCGGCCGCACGTTCGACTCCGAGGCGGTGAAGAAGGATCTCGCCATCTCCCCCTTCAAGATCGTGAAGGCGGACAACGGCGACGCCTGGGTGGAGGTGCGCGGCCAGAAGTACTCGCCGCCCGAGATCTCCGCCATGGTGCTCCAGAAGATGAAGAAGACCGCCGAGGACTACCTGGGCGAGTCGGTGACCGACGCGGTCATCACCGTCCCCGCCTACTTCGACGACTCCCAGCGCCAGGCGACGAAGGACGCCGGCAAGATCGCCGGCCTGAACGTGCTGCGCATCATCAACGAGCCCACCGCCGCGGCCCTCGCCTACGGCCTCGACAAGAAGAAGGAAGAGAAGGTCGCCGTGTTCGACCTGGGGGGCGGGACCTTCGACATCTCCATCCTGGAGCTGGGTGAGGGGGTCTTCGAGGTGAAGTCCACCAACGGCGACACCTTCCTCGGGGGCGAGGACTTCGACCAGAAGGTGATCGACTGGATCGCCGACGAGTTCAAGCGGGAGCAGGGGATCGATCTCAGAAACGACAAGATGGCCCTCCAGCGCCTGAAGGAGGCGGCGGAAAAGGCCAAGTGCGAGCTCTCCACCTCCATGGAGACCGACATCAACCTCCCCTTCATCACCGCCGACGCCACGGGTCCCAAGCACCTCACCCTGAAGCTTACCCGGGCGAAGCTCGAACTCCTCTGCGCCGAGCTGATCGACAAGCTTGAAGGCCCCTGCCGCACCGCCCTGAAGGACGCGGGGCTCTCCCCCGCCGACATCGACGAGGTGATCCTCGTGGGGGGGATGACCCGCATGCCGATCGTGCAGAAGCGGGTGCAGGACATCTTCGGCAAGGTCCCGAACCGCGGGGTGAACCCGGACGAGGTGGTCGCCATCGGCGCCGCCATCCAGGGCGGGGTGCTGAAGGGTGACGTGAAGGACGTGCTGCTCCTGGACGTGACGCCGCTCTCCCTGGGGATCGAGACGCTGGGGAGCGTGATGACGAAGCTCATCGAGAAGAACACCACCATCCCGTGCCGCAAGTCCCAGGTCTTCTCCACGGCCGCCGACAACCAGCCGGCCGTCAGCATCCACGTTCTCCAGGGGGAGCGGGAGATGGCCGGTGACAACAAGACGCTGGGCAACTTCGAGCTCTCCGGCATTCCGGCGGCCCCCCGCGGCGTCCCCCAGATCGAGGTGACCTTCGACATCGACGCCAACGGCATCGTCCACGTGTCGGCCAAGGACCTGGGGACCGGCAAGGAGCAGTCGATCCGCATCACCGCCTCTTCCGGCCTCTCCAAGGACGAAATCGACAAGATGGTGCGGGACGCCGAGTCCCATGCGACCGAGGACAAGAAGCGGCGGGAGCTCATCGAGGCCCGCAACCAGGCCGACTCCCTCGTCTACCAGACCGAGAAGTCCCTCAAGGAGTACGGCGACAAGATCGACGCCGCCGAGAAGGAGAAGATCGAGGCCGGTGTGGCCAACCTGAAGAAGGTGATGGAGGGGGACGACGCCGAGGCCCTGAAGAAGGCGAGCGAGGAGCTCATGCAGGCCTCCCACAAGCTCGCCGAGGCGGTCTACGCCAAGGCCCAGGCGGGCGAGGCGGGACACGACGCGGGCGCGGGTGGCGAGGCCTCGGGTGCCAAGGGGGAGAAGGTGGTGGACGCCGACTTCGAGGAAGTGAAGGACAAATAAAGCAGGCGCTAGGCACAAGGCTCTAGGCTCTGGGGAAAACCGGGCAAAGGCGGGGGGCGGGAGATCATATCTTTTGCCCTTCGCCTTTTGCCGTGTGAATAGGGTTTCCCCATAGCCCTTTGCCTAGAGCCTTTAGCCATAAAGGATTTTATTGTGGCAAACGGTGACAAACGCGATTACTACGAGGTGTTGGAGGTCAACCGCAACGCCTCGGAGACCGAGATCAAGAAGGCCTTCCGCAAGCTGGCGATCCAGCACCACCCCGACAAGAACCCGGGCGACAAGGTTGCCGAGGAGAAGTTCAAGGAACTCTCCGAGGCCTACGAGGTCCTTTCCGACTCGCAGAAACGGGCTCAGTACGACCAGTTCGGCCATGCCGGTCTCGGCGGAGCCGGCGGCTTTTCCGGCGGCTTCGGGGGCTTCGGTGCCGGTTCACCCTTTGGGGATATTTTCGGGGATATCTTCGGCGATATCTTCGGGGGAGGCGGCCGGCAAAGGGGCCGGGGCAGACGGGGCGACGATCTGCAGTACAATCTGGAGCTCCGCTTCGAGGAGGTGGCCACGGGGCTGGAGACGACCATTGAGGTCCCCTATGCCAAGCGGTGTGAGACCTGCGGCGGCAGCGGCGCCAAGCCGGGCACGGAGCCGAAGACCTGCCCCACCTGCCACGGCGCCGGTCAGGTCCGGTTCCAGCAGGGGTTCTTCAGCGTCAGTAAGACGTGCAGCCACTGCAACGGCGAGGGGCGAATCGTGGAGTCCCCCTGCGGCGACTGCCGCGGCTCCGGGAGCGTGCGGGCGACGAAGAAGCTCTCGGTGCGCGTTCCGGCCGGAGTGGAGACCGGCAACCGCCTGAAGGTGGCCGGCGAAGGGGGCCAGGGGACCAAGGGGGGGCCGAACGGCGACCTCTACGTCTACATTACGGTCCTTGAGCACCCGATCTTCGCCCGGGAAGGGAACGACGTCATCTGCGAGATCCCGGTCAGTTTCACCCAGGCGGCGCTCGGCTGCGAGCTGGAGGTCCCCACCCTGGACGGGAAGGTGAGCATGAAGATCCCCGAGGGGACCCAGTCGGGGAAGGTGCTGCGGCTGCGGGGAAAGGGGATCCCGGTCCTCCAGGGGTATGGCCGGGGGGACCAGCTCGTGGTCATCAAGCTGGAGACCCCCACGAACCTCAACAAGCGCCAGCGGGAGCTCCTGGAGGAGTTCGCCCGCATCGGCGGCGAAGAGGTGCAGCCGCTGCGCAAGGGGTTCTTCGACAAGGTAAAGGATATTCTCAGTTGATGGGACGGGGCGTGGGCAGAGCCGTTGTTGCGACCGCCCTGGCGGCGCTCCTCCTCGGGGCGCCCCTCCCGTTTCCCCTGCTGCCGGCCAGTGCCGGAGGGGACCACACCGCTGCCACGACCCTTCTCCCTAACCGGGAGTTCGCCCCGGCGCTCCTTCGGGGAATCAGGGATGCCCGGCGCAGCATCGTCTGCTGCTACTACCTCTTCAAGATGGGGAACAACCGCGGCAACCTCCCCCGGCGCATCGCCGAGGAGCTCATCCGCGCCCGCCAGCGGGGGGTGGAGGTGACGGTGATCCTGGAAACCCAGGGGGGCGGGAGCAGGAACGACCGCCTCGACGCCGACAACCACGCCACGGCCGCCTATCTCACCCGCGGCGGGGTGCGGGTCTTCTTCGATTCCCCCTCCGTCACCACCCACACGAAGGCCACGGTCATCGACGACCGCTACGTCCTACTCGGCAGCCACAACCTCACCCAGGGGGCGCTCACCCACAACAACGAGCTCTCTGTCCTCATCGATTCCCCGGAGGTGGCCGACGAGGTCCGGGCCGCCCTGAAACGGCTCTGACCGTGACCGTGACCGTGGCCGCCGTCATCCCTGCCGTCCGGCTTGCCCTGGACGAGACCTTCGCCCGCCTCG
>DATDMX010000487.1:0-8206 GCA_036518575.1 Geobacteraceae bacterium
CCGGTCGGACACGTCCGACATAAAACCGGTTGACTACCCCGCCGTCACCCTGTCGGTGGCGAAGCGGCGGGGGGCCAACGCCACCTGGGTGGCGGAGGACCTCCTGAAGAAGGTGGAGTTCCTGAAAGGGAAGGTGATCCCGGCGGACGTGCAGGTGACCGTCACCCGCAACTACGGCGAGACGGCCCGGGAGAAGAACAACGAGCTCCTCTTCCACATGTTCCTGGCGGCCCTCTCCGTCACCATCCTCATCGCCCTCTTCATGGGGTGGCGGGCCGGGACCGTGGCGGCCATCGCCATCCCCGTGACCCTCGCCCTCACCATGCTGGTCTTCTACCTGATCGGCTACACCCTGAACCGCATCACCCTCTTTGCCCTCATCTTCTCCATCGGCATCCTCGTGGACGACGCCATCGTCGTCGTGGAAAACATTCACCGCTACTTCACCACCACCGTCATGAAGCCCCTGGATGCGGCCATCAGGGCGGTGGACGAGATCGGCAACCCGACGGTCCTCGCCACCTTCGCCGTCATCGCCTCCATCCTTCCCATGGGCTTCGTGGGGGGGCTCATGGGGCCCTACATGCGTCCTATCCCCGTGGGGGCCTCCATGGCGATGCTCCTCTCCATGTTCATCGCCTTCATCGTGACCCCCTACTTCGCCTTTCGCCTCATGCGCGGGGCACACCACGCCGGGGTGAGCGAGGAGGAGCTCAAGGACTCGGCCCTTACGCGTTTCTACCGCAAGGTCATGGGGGCGCTCATCCACAGGAAACCCCTGCGCTACGGCTTCCTTGCCACCGTGGTGGTGCTCCTGCTCCTCTCCTGTTCGCTCGTCTACTTCCGTCTCGTGACGGTGAAGATGCTTCCCTTCGACAACAAGAACGAGCTCCAGGTCATTGTGGACGCGCCGGACGGCACCCCCCTGGAGGAGACCGCCCGCATCGTGCGGGAGATGGGGGATGCGCTGCGCACCGTGCCAGAGGTGACCGATTTCCAGAGCTATGTGGGGACGTCGGCGCCCTTCAACTTCAACGGCCTCGTGCGCCACTATTATCTGCGCAAGGGACCAAACCTCGCCGACATCCAGGTGAACCTCCTGCCCAAGGACGAGCGTCGCGACCAGTCCCACGACATCGCCAAGCGGGTGCGGCCGCTCCTCGTGGCCGTGGCCGGCCGGTATGGCGCCCGCGTGAAGGTGGCCGAGATCCCGCCGGGACCGCCGGTCCTCGCCACCCTCGTGGCGGAAGTGTACGGGCCGGATGACGCTGCCCGGGCGGGGGTCGCCGCCCGGGTGAAGGATATCTTCGCGAGGACTGCCGGCGTGGTGGACGTGGACTGGTACCGGGAGGACGACCAGCAAAAGGTCACCTTTGCCGTGGACCGGGAAAAGGCGGCGCTTTCGGGGATCGCCGTGGAGGACGTGGCGAGGACCCTCAGAGTGGCGCTCGGCGGGGTCGACGCCGGCCTCCTCCACGTGCCGAAGGAGAAGGAGCCGGTCACCATTCATCTGCGGCTGCCGGCGGCCGACCGGAGCTCCGTCGCGGCGCTTTCCTCCATCTACGTTCCCGGTCCCCGGGGGAGCGTACCCCTTGCCGAGCTCGTACACGTGGAGCGGGGGAGCGAGGCGAAGACCCTCTACCGCAAGAATCTCAAGAACGTGGTCTACGTCATCGGCGACGTGGCCGGCGTGATCGAGGCCCCCGTCTATGCCATTCTCAAGATGCAGAAGGAGATCGCCGCCATCCCCACCCCCGACGGCCACAAGATCGAGATCCTGGCGAGCCACCAGCCGTGGAGCGAAGAGCACGCGGGGATGAAGTGGGACGGGGAGTGGCACATCACCTACGAGGTCTTCCGCGACCTGGGGCTTGCCTTCGGGGCGGTGATGATCCTTATCTACATCCTCGTCGTGGCCTGGTTCAAGGACCTCACCACTCCCATCGTCATCATGGCACCGATTCCCCTGACGCTCATCGGCATCCTGCCCGGCCACGCCCTCATGGGGGCCTTCTTCACCGCCACGAGCATGATCGGCTTCATCGCCCTTGCCGGCATCATCGTCCGCAATTCCATCATCCTCATCGACTTCGCCGAGCTCAGGCGTCGGGAGGGGATGGCCCTGGACGAGGCGATCATCGACGCCGGGGCGGTGCGCTTCCGCCCCATGCTCCTCACGGCGGCGGCCGTCGTGGTGGGGAGTTTCGTCATCGTCTTCGATCCCATCTTCCAGGGGCTTGCGCTCGCCATGATGTGCGGTGAGATTGCCTCCACGACACTTTCGCGAATTACTATTCCCATTTTGTATTACATTGTGGAATCATGGAAGGAACGCCACCGGAAGGTGCCGGCGGAAAAGAACGTGTGAACAGGCGACGCCCTGCAATGAAATAAAACGGATATAAAAGGAGATTCTACTGATGTTCTGGTCGAAAAAGGAATCGAACGAGACACTGGCCACGGGCGTGGCCGAGCAGGTGGCCATCGAGGCGGAGGGGCACTACCGCTCCGGCAAGATGCACTGCGCCGAGGCGGTGGTGAAGGCCTTGAAGGACCGGTTCGCACCGGGTACTGGGGACGAGATCGTCCATCTGGCGAGCGGGTTTGGCGGCGGCTCCGGCTCGGGGTGCATCTGCGGGGCGGTGGCCGGTGCCACCCTCGCCATGGGCCTCATCCTCCAGGGCGACCGGAAGCGCACGGCGCAGCTCACCCGCGAACTGCACCAGTGGTTCAAGGGGGAGTACGGCGCCACCTGCTGCAAACTCATCACCACCAAGGGAAAGAGCGGCTGTCCGCTTCTCACCGGCCGGGTGGCCGGCAAGGTGGCGGAGCTGCTGGGCTGAGGAACGGGTTGTTCCTCGTTTCCGCACGCACGTGACGGGAAAGGAGACGAACAATGGAACGCGTGACACCCTATGCTTTTGGCAAGAGCGTTGACCTGCCGTACGGAGAGGCCGAGCAGAAGGTCCGGGCCGAGCTGCAGAAGGAAGGGTTTGGTATCCTCACCGAAATCGACGTCAAGGAGAAGTTCCGGGAGAAGCTTGGCCGGGAGTTTCGCAACTACATCATCCTCGGCGCCTGCAACCCGGCCATGGCGTGGGAGGCCTTCGGGAAGGAACTCGACATTGGCACGCTCCTGCCGTGTAACGTCGTCGTCTACAGCGGTGATGACGGCAAGAGCGTCGTCATGGTCATGGACCCGGTGGCTGCCCTCGGCATGATTGGTAACCCCGAGCTGACGGCCATTGCCCGCCTGGTCCGGGAAAAAATGGAGCGGGTGTTGGCGGCCCTGTAGCAGTTGCCGTCACAGAGGTCAACAAGGGCGGGTTCTTCGCCCGCAGAGCAAGAAAATCGTAAGGAGCACCACCATGTACATCGATCGTATGCTGCGTCTCATCGCCGGGTTCTTCGTCCTCCTCTCGGTGGCACTGGCCCATTTTCACAACCCCAACTGGCTCTGGTTCACCGCCTTCGTCGGCCTGAACCTCTTCCAGTCCGCCTTCACCAACTGGTGCCCCATGATGACCATACTGGCGAAGGCCGGGGTGCCCAAGTTCCCGAAAGAAACCTGCTGCAAATAGCGCGGCGTGGGGGCGGTCATCAGGTCGCCCCCACAGAGGATAATCATGTCCCATCGTATCACCATCCTCTGTGACAATATGGTCGGGCCGCTGGCCGGGACCCTCGGGGAGCATGGTTTTGCCGCCCTCGTGGAAGGCGGGGGGGAGAGCATTCTCTTCGACACCGGCCAGGGGGGGACGCTCCTCCACAACGCCCAGCGCATGAACCGTGATCTCCACCGGGTGACGGCGGTGGTCCTCTCCCATGGGCACTTCGACCACACCGGTGGACTCTGGCCTCTCCTCCAGAGCACGGGAGGGAAGGATGTCCATGCCCATCCCGGCGTCTTCGCCCGGCGCTACCGGGTGAAGGACACGGGGGAACACATCTCCATCGGCATGCCGTACGAGGAGGAGTTTCTCCGCGGGCTGGGCGCCAGGTTCCGGCTCGGGACCGCGTTTCGCCCCCTGGCACCGGAGCTGTTTCTCACCGGCGAGGTCCCGCGCTGCCACACCTTCGAGGTGGGTGATACCGGCCTTTTCTGCGACACCGCCGGCTGCACGGCCGATAGCTTTCCCGACGACCAGTCGCTCGTCATCAGGACCGCCCGGGGGCTCGTCGTCCTTCTGGGGTGCTGCCACGCCGGGCTCGTCAACACCCTCGACCATGCCCGGCGGATGACCGGTGAAGAGCGGGTCTATGCCGTTATCGGCGGGACCCACCTCGGCTTCAGTCAAGCCGCGCAGCTCGACGAAACCGTCCGGGCGCTGCGAAGCCTCAAGGTGAAGAAGATCCTGGCCAGCCACTGCACCGGCTTTGCCGCTTCGGCACGCCTGGCCCGGGAATTCCCCGGCGAGTTCCACCCCGCCCAGGTGGGGTATACCCTGGAAGTGTAATCGTTCCCCCAATCCATGTGTGAGGTATCTGTTTCATGAAACGCTATCTTGTCCTTATTCTCCTCCTCGTCACCGCGTCCTTTGCCTTTGCCGCCGCTCCCCGGGACATTTCGTCCGCCGAGGCGAAGGCACTCCTTGCCAAGAACCGGCAGGTCTTTCTCCTCGACGTGCGTACGCCCGAAGAGTACCGTCAGGCCCATCTCAAGGGGGCGACCCTCATTCCGCTCGCCGACCTTGACCGTCGGGTCGGTGAGCTCCCGAAGAACCGGACGCTCCTCGTTTACTGCGCCGTCGGTTCCCGGTCGCGCATTGCGGCCAGCAGCCTGGCCCGTCGGGGCTACAAGGAGGTCTACAACATGAGTGACGGTATCGTGGGGTGGTACCGCAACGGTTTTCCCTTGGAACGCTAGGGAGAAAAGCGCGGCTTCCCGCCAAGGGGGGCCGTGTCGAGGGTGGATGGATGGAGATGAATCTGGAGGAAAAGGCGCTGCTGCTGCGGACTCTCGGCCATCCGGTGCGTCTGAGGATCGTCGCCGGTCTAGCCCGGAGGTGCGCCTGCGTGAAGGAAATCTGGGAGTGTCTCGACATGCCCCAGGCCGTTATTTCCCAGCACCTGAAGGTCATGAAGGATTGCGGCATCCTCTGCGCGCGGCGCGAGGGGAACAAGGTGTGCTATTCCCTCGACAGCAGGATGCTCGCCGAGCTCGTGGAGGTCCTCCGCCTCGCCCCCGAAGAGGGCTCGGCTTCGCCGGAGGCGGTCAGCGGCTGAAGGGGGCCATCTCCCGGCGCAGCGTCTCGATGAGGTCGATGGCGATCTCGATTTCGTCGATGACCCGGCGCGCTTCGGCGGCATTGGCGGCAATGAGCTCGCTGGAGTTGCGCACGTCGTTCAGCACCACGTCCCCCATCATGATCTGTTGGATGCTCGTTTCCCTGAGGCTTTTCACCCGGTCGTTGTCCTCGAGCACGCTCTTCAGGTAGAGGCGGTTGCCGCGGGCCTGTTCCTGGGTCGAGGTGGTGATCTTCTGGGAGAGGGCGCGCATCCGTTCAAGGGTGATGACGATCAGGTTCGTCCCCCGCTCCTGCTCCCTGATGGCCCGTGTCACCTGCTGGACGCGCACGAGGTTCTTCTCCGCCTCGTCCGCGATGAGGTGACTCCCCACGGCCTGTTCCATGGTGGCAGCCGCGATCCGCTGTACCATCTGGGACGCCTCAGCTGCGCTCTCCTCGATGCGGTGGAGCGCTTCGCCGGCCCGTGCCGCCACCCGCACGCCCTCGGCTCCCTTCTCCTTGCCCGCAGTCACCGCCCTCTCCACTGCCGTCGTTTCCTTCTGGATGTTCTTCACGAGCTCCTCGATCTCCTTGGTGGAGGCGGAGGTCCGGTGGGCCAGGGCCCGTACCTCCTCGGCCACCACGGTGAACGCCTTGCCGCGCTCCCCGGCCTGCGCCGCGATGATGGAGGCGTTGAGCGACAGGAGGTTGGTCTGGTCCACGAGATCCTTGATGATGTTGAGGAATTCGCCGATGCGGGAGGTGTGGAGGGCAAGCCGCGTGATGGCGCTGAAGGAATCGTTGCTGCTCTTCTCGATGTCCCCCATGGCAGTGGTCGTGGCGGCCATGGCCTCAATCCCCTCGATGGCCTGAAGCCGCACCTTCTCCGAGCAGTCGGCGGTCTTCTTGGCATTGTCGCGGACATTGGCGATGGCAGTGCCGATCTGGTTGATGGAGCCTGAAGTCTGTTCGGTGGAGAGGGCAAGGGCTTCCACGTTGCCGGTGGTCTCCTTGATGCTGAGGAGCATCTCCTCGATGGAGGCGGAGGTTTCCAGCACCGACGTGGAATACTCCTTCACGTTGTCGGCAATGGCGTCGGTGGTGGCGCTCATCTGGGTCGAGATGGAGGCCCGCTCGTCGGTGCGGACGGCGATCTCCTCGATGTCCTTCAGGAGCTCGTTGAAGAAGTTGTTCATTTCCTCCACCGCCTGGAGGGTTTCCTTCACCTTTACCGACTGTGCCTCGTTCATCCTGATCATGGCGACGGACTCGTTGGTGAGGTTCTGGTGACGGGGGTGGATGTCGTCGATCAGTGCCGCTGCCCGGGCCGTCATGGCGAATACCCGTTCGAGGGCCATGTCGTAGCAGTGGCTCATGCGCTGGAGAGCATCTTCCCGGGCGGCGGGGGCGGGCATCCCGGTCTCCACGGCCAGAGGTCCGAGGGCTTTCCACTGACGTTCCAGTTGCAGCTTCAGCACCTGGCGGATAATGCCGTAGCAAAGAGACCCCACGAGGAAGCCGGCCATGAGGCAGCCCAACACGTAGAAGGGCGAGAACGCCTTCGTGCCGAAGAAGATAGCGGAGTAGAAGGGGAACACGGCGCCGATGGCGAGCCCGCAGCAGAGCATGAAGAGGCAGGTGCTGCGCAGCGAGGAGAGATAGCGGTTGAGGAACATCTTGCACCCCGTGAGGGAAGGATTCAACAGAGAGGAGATTCTTATCACGGGGACCGGAGGGTGTCAACGTCAAATGCTTTGACATTTTCAAATGTTAGGGGTGTCTCAAGAGTAAACGGTAAAGAGTGTTTCCTTTCATCAATTACGCATTGCGCAGGGTGCTTCCTCCGGCTATAATGGCGAGCCACATTTGCGCCAAGGAGCAGCCAACCGCCGTGATCATCAAGAGTGCCGAATTCGTCAAAAGTGCCACCAAGCCGGCCCATTATCCCGTCGGTGATATGCCGGAAATCGCCTTTGCCGGCCGTTCCAACGTGGGCAAGTCTTCGCTCATTAATATCCTCGTCAATCGCAAGAGTCTCGTGCGCACCAGCCGGACCCCCGGAAGAACCCAGCTCATCAACTTCTTCCTCGTCAACGGGACCTTCAGCCTCGTGGATCTGCCCGGCTACGGTTTCGCCCAGGTTCCCCTCGCTGTGAAAAAGGAGTGGGGGCCCATGATGGAGACCTACCTCTCGCGGCGCGAAAACCTGCGCGGCGTCGTCCTCATCCTCGACATCCGCCGCACTCCCACCGACGAGGATCGGCAGATGCTTGCCTGGCTCCGGGCCTACGACATCTCCCCCATTCTCGTCGTCACCAAGTGCGACAAAGTCTCCAAGAACGAGCGCGCCCGGCAGGCAGCCCTCATCGCCTCCGCCCTCCAGGTGGCGAAGGAGGAGCTCTCCTTTTTCTCCGCCCTCTCCCGGGAGGGGACGGAAGAGGTCTGGGCGCGGATCGAGGCGGTGCTGGGCAGTGACGATACTCCTCAGGATTGAAGGGGCAGGGGAGCCGCAGCCGTGTCCCGTCCTTTTCGTCATTGACTTCTCACCCCCCCTCTGCTAGAAACAATAGTACATTTTTTCGCGTACCTTCAGGTGCTCGTGCCTCGGCACGAGGTAAAAGGGAAAAGGGTGCAAATCCCTTGCTGTCCCGCAACTGTAAACGGTGATGAACGCCGCACTACGCCACTGATCTCCTCGGGAAGGCGCGGCAAGTAAAGTGACCCGTGAGCCAGGAAACCTGCCTGAATGTCAGCTCGCACGTGCCTCCGCGGAAGAGGTGCCGAAGCCCTGATAGCGTTCACATCACCGGTTTTGGACCCCGCTTCCTTCGAGGAGACGGGGTTTTTTCATGTCCGAAACCATTTTCATCACGGGCGGTGCCCGACGCGGCAAGAGCAGGCTCGCCGAAGAGCTGGCAGCACGCTACGGCGCGCCGCGGGGCTATCTGGCCACCGCCGCGGCGGGCGACGCCGAGATG
>DATDMX010000488.1:0-3731 GCA_036518575.1 Geobacteraceae bacterium
TCCGAGAAGGACGACTCCGCTGCCATCTTCTGCAGCGCGGCTCGGTCGGGCACCGGCGCGACCGACGGGGGTTTGAACCCGCCCGCCGGCTTCACGTCGCGCGCCAGGCGCGACTTGAGCAGCCGGTGAACGACCAGATCGGGATAGCGGCGAATCGGCGAGGTGAAATGGGTGTACGATGCGGAGGCAAGGCCGAAGTGGCCGAGGTTTTCGGCGGCGTAGCGCGCCTGCTTCATGCAGCGCAAAAGAAGCTGGTTGACGAGGCGCTCCTCGGGCTTCCCCTCTACGCTGGCGAGGAGGCGCTGAAACTCGCCCGGCTCAACCTTGCCTTCCTCCAGTCGTAGCTCATGGCCAAGGGTCTTGACGAACTCGGCAAAATCCTGCAGCTTCGCGGTATCGGGGTGCTCGTGGACCCGGTAGAGGAACGGAAGGTGGCGCTCGTCGATGAAACGTGCCACCGCCTCGTTGGCCGCGAGCATGAACTCCTCGATCAGCCGGTGGGCGATGGTGCGTTCGGACCTAACGATCGCCAGGGTCGCCCCCTGCATATCGAGGACGATTTCGGGCTCGGGGAGATCGAAGTCGATGCTGCCCCGTTCCCGCCGCCTCGCCATGAGGCGAAGGGCAAGCTCCTCCATGAGCCGCAGGTCGACGGCCAGCTCGGGCTCCACGGGGGAAGCAGCATTATCGCCGGCAAGCTCTGCTGCGACCGCCGTATAGGTCAGGCGGGCAGCGCTGTGGATGACGCTCGGATAGAAGTCGCTCCTCACTACCGCCCCCCCCTTGTCGAAGAGGATCTCGGCGGTCATCGTGAGGCGGTCGACATCGGGATTAAGGGAGCAGATGCCGTTGGAGAGCTCTTCCGGCAGCATGGGAATGCAACGGTCGGGAAAATAGACCGACGTGCCACGCTTCAAGGCCTCCACGTCGACGGGCGCCCCCTCGTGGACATAGTGGGCAACGTCGGCAATGGATACCCAGAGCCGGATGCGTCCCCCCTCTTCCCGCTGCACGGCCACGGCGTCGTCGAAGTCGCGGGCCGTCTCGCCGTCGATGGTGACGATACGCAGCCCGCGTAAATCGGTGCGCCCAGCGAGGTCAGCGGGGCCCACCGCGGCCGGGACGTTACGGGCCGCAGCCGCCACGTCGGCCGGAAAACGGTCGGGAAGGTCGTATTTCCTGATGACGGTCAGGGCTTCGACAGCGGGATCATCGGGCCACCCGAGAACTTCCGCCACCTTCCCTTCTGCCGGGCGGCCTTCCAGCGGGTAGCTGGTAACAGCGGCCACCACGGTCTGGCCGCTACGGGCGCCCCCAGTTGCCGCAGACGGGATGATGATGTCCCGCGTGATGCGCTGGTTGTCGGCAATGACGCGGCCAAAGCCCCTTCCCTCCTCGTAGCGGCCGACCACCTTTTTCACTGCGCGCTCGAGGGTTCGAACGATCCGTCCCTCCCGGCGCCCCTCTTTCTTCACCGCGGTGATGCGCACCTCGACCCGGTCACCGTGCAGGTTGTCCCGCAGAAAACGGGCGGGGATGAAGATATCTTCTCCCCCCTCCTCCGGGGTAACGAAGCCGTAGCCGTCACGGTGCGTGACAAGCCGCCCGGCAATGACATCGCTGGCGCCCGCCGCGGCAGTCAGAAGATTCCCCTTGAGCCTTACCAGTTCCCCGGAGTCCACGAGCCCGTCGATGAAATCCTTGAAACGGGCGCGTCTTCCCTTATCGACACCAAAAAGCTGCATGAGCTCCCGAAAGGGAAGCGGTTCCCCCCGCTGGCTCCTCACCGCCCTCAGTATCGCTTCTTTGCTAATCTTCATCCGCCGTATTCCTTCGGGTCATAAGTCTTCTTCCGCGCAATGACATGGCTTCGACTATGCCCAAGGTCCCTTGCCTTGTCAAACAGTTTGCGGGAAAATAGGCAAAAAACCTTTGCTTTTTCACTAACAGTGGGCTTATATAAATAGTGTCGCCTCGGAATCCGGCAGGGTAATTTTGACGCCGGGGCGCCTATCGAGGAACCACTCATGATGTTTCGCCGCCTCCTGGCCCTTGTCTCATCTTTCGCCGTCATGATGAGCGTCCCCGCCTCGGGGGTTGCTCTCTCTCCCTTCGCCAACGCTTCCCTCCAAGCTGCCGCCGCACGGATGAAGGCAAAGGACTATGCAGGCGCCCGTGAAGCTGCAAAACTGGCGACGCCGGGCGGGGCCGCAGACTTCGTGGCCGGCATGGCTTGCGCCAAAGCCGGCGACTGGGAGGAGGCCGCCTCGCTCCTCGGCAAGGCCGCCGACAACTTCCCTCTCCTCGCCGACTATGCCCTTGCCAACCAGGCCCAGGCCCTCTACCGCCTCGGCCGTTTCGCCGAGGCACAAGCCCCCCTGGAAAAGCTCCGCAAGGGCTATCCCGAAAGCTCTCTCATTCGCTCCGCCTCGCTTCTTCTTGCCGACACCCTGTGCGACCGGGGCGATTTCCCGGCCGCTATCAAGGCGTACCAGCAATTCATCGAGAAGTATCCCGCCGGCACCGATGCGCTGACGGCTCTCTACAAGCTGGCACTCTGCCGTGATCTGGCAGGAGAAACAACTGCCGCGGCCACCTCTCTTCGTCAGATATGGCTCAACAATCCCGGCTCACCACTGGCCGCAAAGGCTGAAGCAGAGCTCCAGACCATTGCCGCCCGGGGGACCAAAACCCCCTCCTACACACCGGAAGAACTCTTTCACCGGGCCGTCACCCTCTATGACCTGAAGAAATACTCCCAGGCCGTATCAGCCTTCAAACAGGTACCGACCGAAGGACAAAACGACGAGTTCCGTGAGCGGTTGCTCCTCAGAACCGGCCAGGCCTTCTTCAGGGCCAGGCAGTTCCGAGAGGCAGAGCAGGTCTTCACCACGCTCCGGACGACAGCCACGAAGAAAGGAATTGGAACCGAGGCGGCCTACTGGCTTGCGAAGTGCCAGGACAGAAACGGACGGGTAGATGCCGCCGTCACCACGTACCTCGCGGTGGCGGAAAAAGCGCCCTCCTCTGAACTTGCCGACGACACGCTCCTGGAGGCGGCCTTTATCAGAAAACAGCAGAAGAAGGGAGCCGAGGCGTTGGCGCTCCTCAAACGATTGGTGCAGGATTACCCCCGTTCCAATCTGAGGCGTGGCGCCATGTGGGAAATTGCATGGTTGAGCTACCAGGCGGGTGACCTGACTACTGCCACGGATAACTTCAGAAAGCTCACCGAAAGCGACGCCTCACGGGAAAGAGCCCTCTACTGGCTTGGCCACACGCTGAACGCAGCTGGCGACGCAACGGGTGCTAAAAAGGCCTTCGACGACCTGCTCGCCTCCTATCCCCTGGGGTATTATGCCTTTTCGTACCGAAAAGAGGCGCAGATCGCCGACAGCCAGAATCTTCCCACCCCACCACCTCCGTCCCAAATCCTTCCGGTGCCCGAGGGATATGAACGAATAAAGGCGCTCATTTCTTTCGGTCTCTACGAGGAAGCGGGCAAGGAGCTCGCGCAGCACCGGAAGAAAGCGCGGAGCGAGAAGGCGATCCAGGCGATCGCCCGCCTCTACATCGAGATGGAAGATTACAACTCTCCTCTTGCCCTCATCACCAGGGAGCGGCCGGTGCGGTCCGACAAGGATCCCGCCTATGCCTGGGGGATAAGTTTCCCGCTAGCCTACCGGGAAGCGGTGAGCAAGGAGGCCGCGGCGAAGGGGGTGGCCGAAAAC
>DATDMX010000489.1:0-7934 GCA_036518575.1 Geobacteraceae bacterium
GGGTCGTAGCAGCCGAGGAAAAAAGCGCCGATGGAGTCTGCCTCCTCGATCATGGTGCGAGCGGCCAGCAGGAGCGCGCAGAGATCCCGGCCGTCGTTGAAGCGATGTTTGAAATGGCCGAACAGGTCGAGCCCCTTCTCGGGGACGAAACTCTCCACGAACTGTCGCGGCGAGTTTCCCATGGCGGCAAAGACTGTCTCGAGGTTTTTGAGGATGATCTTTACCTGGCCGTAGGCAAATGAGGCGGCTATGAAACCTGCGACCTCGCGGTCTTCGGGGCGCTTGTAGCGGTGGCAGAAGGAGAGGGGGTCATTGGCGAGGTGAGCCGGAGACCGGTTGGCGTAGAGGTTGTCGAGAATATCCTTGAGGGACACCTGGGTTCCCCTATCCTTTTTTCGGGCTTTCGAGAATGAAGGTGACGGGACCGTCGTTGGTGAGCGTGACCTGCATGTTCGCCTGGAAGATGCCGGTGGCAACAGGGAACCCGAGGCCTCTCAATTTCGTGACGCAGTACTCGTAAAGTCGGTTTGCCTCTTGCGGGGGAGCAGCAGTGTCAAAGGAGGGGCGTCTCCCCTTGCTGCAATTACCCGCCAACGTGAACTGAGAGACCACGAGGAGTTCTCCACCGATGTCGGCGAGGGCAAGGTTCATTTTGCCCGCATCGTCTTCGAAGATGCGCAGCCCGCCGATCTTTTCGGCAATCCAGTCGGCCTCTTGCTCCATGTCACCCTTCTCCACGCCGAGAAGGACGAGAATCCCCTTGCCGATGGCGCCGACCGTGGTGGTGTCCACTTCTACGTGTGCGGCAGTTACCCGCTGTATGACTGCTTTCATGTCATCGTCCGGTTCGTGTCGGTTGTATCACTTGCTGACCTGAAGGTGTTTTATTATGGGGTAAGAACCGTTTCTTGGCAACGCGAAATGTCATAATCGAATGCACCTCGCAGGTATTATTCTGGGTGTAGTAGGGTGGTTAATAAAAAATATATAATAAGTTGGTTGTTAGAGAAGTTGTGTAAATAAATATTAATGTGTGGCCTTGGTGAGCAGGAAAAAGTACTGTCAGTAAATAATTGTGGAGTCACGGGTACACTGTTAATGAAAAGTTAATGTATTATTATTATATTATAAAAATAAATCTTGAATAATTCAAAATCGTGCATTATGATAAGTTGTAAATGAAAGTTTTATTTTTTTGTTGAAAGGAGTATGTCATGGCGGCAACTGAGACACTGAAATTCGGGTTGAGTATCGGGGCTATTTTTACCGGGGTTATCTTCATTGCGTTCTGGGCTTACTTCATGCTGTTGGGTAAGAACAACAAGGCGAACCACCGCGATCGGGATTGATCCCGGGCACATAGCTGTTATCGTCGTTGAAGCCGATTCCCTGCCGGGAGTTGGCTTCTTTTTTTGTGTCTGCGCACTGATGACAGGCGTGGCCGGGTAGACGACAACCGGTCCTGGTCTCATGAGAAGACCTTTTCGAATGTTTCACGATAGATGGCAAGGGCCTCGGAGCTGAAAGTCACAAAAACGACGCGCTCCAGTTCCGGATAGAGCTCCAGAGCCTTTCGGGTTTCCAGCATGGCGATTTCGCTCGCCTTCGCCATGGGGTAGCCGTAAACCCCGGCGCTGATGGCAGGGAAAGCGATGCTGGCGAGGCGGTTCTCGTGGGCGACTTCGAAGCAGCGGCGATAGGCACTTGCCAGTAATTCGGGCTCCCCTCTCGTGCCACCGTGCCAGACTGGGCCGACAGTATGGATCACGTGACGTGCCAGCAGCCTGTACCCCCTGGTTATCTTTGCATCCCCGGTGGCGCAGCCGCCGAGAGTGGCGCATTCTGCCACGAGCTGCGGTCCGGCAGCCCGATGGATGGCGCCATCAACCCCCCCGCCGCCAAGAAGTGTGGAGTTGGCGGCGTTCACGATGGCGTCCACATCAAATGTGGTGATGTCTCCCTGGGTGATCTCGATCTTTTCCTTCATCTTGTCCTCCTTGCCTCCCTGTCGAGTCTTTGAGTCCCACTGTTGAACGCAGTTTCGCTGCAGGGAAAGCATCGCCTTCAGGAAATGTAGAGGAATACTGCCAGATAGTGGCTAACGCTGCCTGCCATTACGCAAAAGTGCCAGAAACCGTGCGCCCGGACGAATCTTTCGTCAACGAGAAAAAAAACGATCCCTGCCGTGTAAAAAAAACCGCCGACACCGAGCCAGGCCAGGCCTGGCCATGGCAAAGCATGCAGCAAAGGCCGTATGGCGATCAGTATGAGCCATCCCATCCCGAGATAGAGCGCCAAGTCAGGAATTCGTGGCGCCGGTAGTTTGCCCGGCCACAGCTCCTGAATAACGCCGAAAGCCGCACTCCCCCAAACCAGCCCGAAGAGGGTCCATCCCCACCCCCCGCGCAGAGTCACCAGGCTGAAGGGGGTATAGGTCCCTGCAATGAGGAGATAGATGGCGCAGTGGTCGAACTTGCGGAAGCGCGGTTTGGCTTTGCCTTGCAGGAGATGGTAAAGGAGGGTGGTGAGGAAGAGGGTTATGAGGGTGCAGCCATAAATAGTGAAGCTGACAATCTTCCAGGCATCACCCTGACGCAGGGCCGTTGCCAACAGATGAGCCGCAGCCAGCGGCGACGCTGCCGCCCCGGGCAGGCTGGTCAGGACGTTGAAGCGTTCGTTCGTTTCCATGGTAATGACTTCCCGGGGGATCGTCCATCGGCGACATCCCTCCTGACTCAGGCAACGGTTGGGCCTCGCATGGTACTATCGATTATGCACCGAAACCGGGCCTGCGACAAGTGAACATGAATTTTGCCTTCAGCCGTCTCTTTCGCATGATTTTGACCTTGTCAGACATGGTGATAGACTTAGCGTGAATCAACTCATTGGTAAGCGATATTCATTCCAGCCACCGAGCAGCAACCGGACTATTGCGAAAATGGGGGATGCCATGTGGCGCGTCGTGATGGTGTTTGTTGTGCTTATGACAATGACGATTTTCGAAACCGCGGGCGCGGGGGCAGTCGACGACAAGGTCATCGGAAGCGTCAAGACGCTCAAGGGGGAAGGGGTAATTGTCCGCGAAGGCGTGACGATTGTTCCTGAACCGGGGACCCGTCTCTACCAGACGGATGTGGTGCGGACGGGCAAAGACGGTGCAATGGGCATTATCCTGCGCGACGAGACAGCCCTTGCCATCGGACCTTCGAGCGAACTTTCTTTGAAGGAGTTTGTGTTTCGACCGAAGGAAGGGATGTTTGCCTCGGTGGTCCGTTTTGTCAGAGGGACGCTTGTCTATATAACCGGCCAGATAGCCAGGCTCTCTCCAGATTCTGTGAAAGTTGAGACCCCTGTCGGCTTTGCCGCCGTGCGTGGCACCAAGTTCCTCATCAAAATAGGTGAATGAGCCTCGTGCTGTGGCAGTGGTGTTTTGCTATCGACCGGATGGGCTTCTGCCATCCGCGCGGAGTTGACCATGATCCTACGTAATGTGCTGGCCTCGCTTTTTTGCTGCTGTGTCTTAGGGTGTGCATCTTCGAAAAACGTGTTCGTCACCGTGCCAGACCGTGACGGCCACGTGGGAAATGTCCTAGTGGCCAATGAGAAAGGAAACGTCACGCTCTCAGCTGCCGGGGAAAGCGCAACGGTTGCCAGCGCAAACTCCGCTCCGGTAAAGGTGGGTGTCATGGGGCAGGAGGAGATGCGGGAGACCTTCGGTGCCGCTCTGGCCGCGGAACCACCTCCTTCGGTGGTATACACGCTGTATTTCCAGAAGGATTCGAACGAACTCGATGCCCCTTCCACTGCCCGCTTGCAGAGCATGGTGCGGGAAGTCGTGAAAAGTGGTTCGCGCGACATAAGCATAAACGGTCACACGGATACCACGGGCGACGTGGAGTACAATCTGCGGCTTTCCCTGCAGCGCGCTACCTCGGTCCGGGACCTCTTAGTCAAGGCAGGCATCAAGCCTGACTACATGAGCGTGGACAGCCACGGCAAGGGTAATCCACTGATACCCACGGGGGACAACGTGAATGAGCCGCGCAACCGCCGCGTGGAAGTAATCGTGCGTTGACGGCCAACCATGCCCCTCCCGGGATCCAACATATTCTCTCACGTTCGCCGTCGCCCGGTGCGGAGCGTTCAGAAAGCCGTCACGGGCGCCGGTGTGTTCCTCGGCGCACTCCTTCTGACACTCACCATCGCGCGGCCGGCCGTCCTGACCCAACTCGATGCATTTGCCTACGACCTTCTTCTTCGCACCCACCATGGGGATGCCGCGCCCTCCCGTGCGGTCATCGTGGATATCGACGAAAAATCGCTCCAGGAGCTGGGACAATGGCCGTGGCCGCGCTACCAGATGGCACACCTGCTGGACACCATTCGCCTGGGCGGGGCGAAGGTTGTTGCCATGGATTCGGTGTTTGCCGAGCCCGACCGGCTGTCGCTCATAAGGCTGAAGGAGCGGTTCAGCCGCGATATGAATATCTCCATCGGACTCGACGGTATCGCTCCTCGCTATCTGGATAACGATGCCATCCTCGGCGAGGCTCTGGGGCACGATGAAATCGTCGCCGGCATCTGGTTCACGTTCGACAATCCGCACCAGAAGAATCTTTCCCTGCTGCCACTCCCCAGGGTAGTATTCACCCGCACCCCGGACGCGCCCCAGACCACGCCGATTCCGGTGGCGGCTGGTGTGCTTCCTCCAACGCCCGCACTACTGTCAAAGGTGCGCTCGGCCGGTTTTGTAAACGTTCTTCCCGATCCGGACGGAAAGATCCGCCGGACGCCTCTCCTCATTGCCTACGGGGACAGGATTTATCCCTCACTTTCCCTGGCCGCGGTGATGCACGCTATGGTCACACACCAGGTGGTGGGCAGGATTTCAGCTGCGGGGATCGAGGAGGTGCAGGTCGGCGACATCGTTATTCCCACAGACCGTCATGGTAATTTGCTTCTTCCCTTCAGCACATCTACCGAACGTCGGTTCGAGAGTTTCTCGGCCGCCGATCTCCTCCGTGGGAGGGTTCCTTCCGGTCGGTTGCGCGACAAGGTGGTGTTCATCGGCTCTTCGGCCACTGCCCAAAGCGACGTCCATCCTACCCCGCTGACCCGGCAAATGCCGGGGATTTACATTCATGCCGTAGCGGCCGACGCCATCCTACAAAGCGAGTTTCTCACAACCCCTTCCTTGGCTCCGGTGCTTCAGGCGGTCTTGGTTCTCCTCTTCTGCGCTGCGATGACCTTTCTCCTGTCTCGCTATCCTCTGGCTGCCTGCACGGCAGTCTCCGTGTGTGGTACGGTCGTTCTTTGTCTCGGCGCCTGGGGGCTTCTCGCGCGTGGTATCTTCCTCTCGCCTGTAGCGCCTCTGTGCGCTCTCGGCGGGAGCTTTACCATCCTCGGAGTGATCAGGTTTCGTGGTGAGGAAAAGGCCGCGATTCGCTCGGAAAAGGAGCTCTCCGTGGCACAGGACTGTGCCATCGTCGGCCTCGTCTCCGTTGCCGAGACCAGGGATCCCGAAACCGGCAATCATCTCCTCAGGACCCAGCACTACGTGAAGGTGCTGGCCGAGCAGTTGGCGAGGAATCCGAAATTCCGCGACGAACTCACCGACGACAAGATACGAATTCTCTTCAAAAGCGCGCCATTGCATGACATCGGCAAGGTGGGGGTGAGGGACAGCATCCTCCTCAAGAAGGGAAGTTTTACGGAAGAGGAATACGTCACCATGCGTGAGCATACGGTCATCGGCCGCGAGACGCTCGAGCGGGCGGACCGCATCTCGGGGGTGGAGGCGAAGAACTCCTTCTTCCTCTGCGCGGAGGAGATTGCCCTGGCCCACCACGAAAGATGGGATGGAACGGGCTACCCCCACGGCCTTCGAGGAGAGGAAATCCCCCTTTCGGCTCGGCTCATGGCCCTTGCAGATGTGTACGATGCGTTGCGCTGCAAGAGGCACTACAAGGAAAAGATTGGCCATGACGAGGTGGTACGGGATATCAAGGCCGCCAGCGGTACCCAGTTCGATCCGGATGTGGTGCAAGCCTTTCTGGCGGTGGAGCGGCGTTTTCTGCAGATTTCAGAGGCGTACGAGGATGAGGGGGGGCAGGAAGGAGTCGCGAGCACAAAGACTCTTGGCGCTCCCCCATGAGAGCGCCGCACGGGCATCGGTAGGACGCAGCCTTGCGCTGACCGCTATTTCCCGATCAGGCTGCGCAGCGTGGCGAGGTTCATCCGATCGAATTCGTCGTCGTCACCCTTGGGGGTTTCGAGAATCTTCGGCACGGCAGCAAAGCGCGGGTCGTTCACGAGAAGACGGAAGGGTTCTATCCCCATGCTCCCCTTGCCGATATGTTCGTGGCGGTCGACGCGGCAGGAAAGTCCCTTCACCGAGTCGTTCACATGGAAGCACTGGAGTCGTTCAAGTCCCACAACCCGGTCGAACTCGTCAAAGACGGTGGCGTAGCCCGACGGCGTGGTGAAGTCGTAGCCGGCGGCAAATGTGTGGCAGGTGTCGTAGCAGACGGCAAAACGGTCGGGACGGGACGTGCCGTCCATGATGGCGCGAAGGTGTTCGAAGCGGTATCCCACGTTGGAACCCTGCCCGGCGGTTGTTTCCAGGAGCACCTTGCCCGTGTACGCGGGGACCGCATCGAAGAGAAGCTCAAAGGCTTCGCAAATCCTCTTGATGCCGGTCTCCTCACCGTCCCCCAGATGGGCTCCCGGGTGCATGACGATCTTGCTTATTCCCAAGCGCGCACAGCGCTCCATCTCCTCACGGAAGGCGGCGATGCTTTTCTCCCGCACCTCCCCCGGCGCCGCGGCCAGGTTGATGAGGTAGATGTCGTGGGAGACGATTTCGCGGAGCCCCGACTCCTGCCATTTTTCCCTGAAAAGGGCGATGTCGGAGTCGGCGATCGCCTTTCCTCGCCACTGGTTGGCGTTCTGGGTGAAAACCTGGATGACGCCACACCCCGCGGCCACGCCGCGGCCGGGAGCGTTGTAAATACCCCCGGTAATGGACATGTGCGCGCCCAGATAGTCCTTCGCACTGCTATCCCGTTTCATCGACCCTCCTTTGTGGCAGCAAGCCGCGTCCGTATCTTGTCGATCCTTTCGGCATACTCCTGCTGAGAAAGGGTAAGCGGTTCATGGGGCTCGGACCAGATGGGGCGAGGCCAGAGGGGGTCGGTTGCAAAGCGCGGCACGACGTGCCAGTGCATGTGCGGCACCATATTGCCCAGTAGTTCGTAGTTGATCTTGTCGGCCTGGAAGACGGCGTCGAGGGCCGCTGCCACGCTGGAGACCTCCTCCGTGACGATGGCGCGGATGGAGGTGTCGAGGTGGAAGAGTTCGGTCACGTGGCTCTTGCTGAAGACGAAGCAGTAGCCGGGGAAGAACTGGTCGCGATTGAGGGTGACGTAGCTGCAATCGAGTTCGGCGATGCGGAGCTCGGGCTCGTCACGCCACTTGGTGCACATGGGGCAGGTGGGCATGATGTTCTTCGTGAAAAGTTCCCGGGATGGATGCCCGTCCCGGGAACTTTGGGTTAGAGTTAGAAGTTGATCTCGCCGGAGAATACTTCGACCGCTGGCCCGGTCATGTAGATATTGCCGTCCTCGGCCCACTCCAGCTCCAGGTCTCCCCCGGAGAGGTGGTTGAGGATCCGTTTTTCGGTGAGGCCGTTCAGGACCCCGGCTGCGCAAACGGCGCTCGCACCTGTGCCGCAGGCAAGGGTCTCACCCGCTCCGCGTTCCCACGTGCGCTGACGCACCTCGGTGCGGGAGATTATCTGCACGAATTCCACGTTGGTTCGGCGCGGGAAAAGTTCGTGGTTCTCGATAAGGGGACCGTACTTTTCCACCTGGAAATTCTCCACGTCATCCACAAAGATGACGCAGTGGGGGTTCCCCATGGAGACGCAGGAGATG
>DATDMX010000490.1:0-2605 GCA_036518575.1 Geobacteraceae bacterium
ATACAGCCGGGCGGAGCCCCGGCAACTATCGCTTGTTCGACGAGTCCGCACTCTGGTGCGTCGAAGTCATCCGCAATCTGCGGTCGCTCGGGCTGACCGTGGCCGAGGTCCGAGAAATCGCTGGCATCTATCTCGGGCAACCTGATGAGCCGATTGCCCCGCAAATTGCCCTGCGTGTCCGTGCGGCCAGATCGCGCATCGACGCCCGTATTCACGAGCTTCGGGAGCTGCGGCGTCGCATCGATAAGTTCGAGGCAGCGCACGCCGTAGAAGTCGCCGCCGCTCGACGTTCTGACTCACGAGCAACGGACCCGCGGCGGCGCAAACAGCCAGCTTGACTCTCCCCCTGGGGTGAGGCTGTAGCGTGCGCTTGGAGGTTGGCATGATGGTCGATACGGCGGGAAACCGCACCGAGACGGGGAGTCGGCGCCACATCGGCCCGATCGGGACCGCAGCGCGAATTGTCCTCGGCCTCGTCCTTCTTCTGGATGGATTCCTGGGTGGGAATTTTGTCGTGAACCATGGCCAGGTGAGGACTGGATTCGAGCCCGTAGGCGTGCTTCTTGGCCTTTTGGGCTTCCCAGCGCTGCTGCTCGCTTGGCAGTGGATTCGCGCGCGCCGCGACCCATCTCGGTTTCAGGAAACCGGGCCCCTAGGCACCGTAATCAACATGGTGGTGTTCCTGGCCCTGTTCCTAACGCCGTGGTACTTCCGACCTTTGGCGTTCACCAGTGACGCAGCCCTGGTTTTCTATGGCGCGTCCATGTGGCTCGCCGCAATTCGCGGCTATGGCGGGTGCGAGGTTCTGGCCATCTCCAATTGGCTCCTTCGCAGAGACGACCAGGTTGGGTGTTTCGTGCTGAGCCCGGTCGACTACTTGGAGCATCGTCTCAGGCCGGGCCTGCCGGGCTGATGTCGGCGGGCCGACCAAGCAACCCGGATAGGGCCCGGGACGAAGGTTGAAATGCTCAGCCGGATCACAGCCGTATCACACATTCCCGGAAACAGGCGGGCATCTAAAGGGCACCAGGGGGACAGAGAGGCGGCGTCGATTGAGTTCAGGAGGGCCGCCGCGGAGCCCGGAGGACACGCCGGGACACCGCACTAAGACGGTTCGGGACCGTGAGGACGAGGGTTCAAATCCCTCGCCCCCGACCATTTTCGTATTCAAAATCGGCGATTTCCGAGTCACTCTGGAGTCCCCTGCACGTCCCCGTATCACAATTTCTCACGGAGCCACCAAAAGCGACGGTGGTAAGCCGCGTTGACGTGGGGCAATTCGAGATCGCTGGACAGCGACCGTTGGCCATCCAGCGTCATTAGGCGGCGGACGCACAGGCCAGGACCGTGAGGCCCTGCGCGAGGAGGATCGGGGCCGCCCGGCGGCCCCGATCCGTCATCAATCAGGCGGGTGTTCCCGCCAAGTAAGCGTGGGCGGACACCACTGAGCACGCGAACGTGATCCCCGTGTCAATACCCATCCCAGATTCGGTCGCAAGGATGCTGCCCGAAGCCCATGCCGCCTGCAACTGGGCAAGGGTCGTGATGTGTGTCACCGCCGCGTTGGAAGTGAAGAGCTCGACGAAAACGTGCCACGGCACATTGAAGTCGCCGGTGGGAGCGACTCCGACCAGATGATCGTGGCCGGGGACCGTTGCGGGGTCGCTTCCATAGACGCCTGGCAGCACCGAGGTAGCCACGCCTGCGATCACGCCATCATGGTCAGGGCAGTTGCCTGGAACGCCCATGCAGTTGAACGTGCCAGGTGTGTTGGCCGGATAGACGACGATATACAGGGGCGCCACCGCATGCGGGTTGACGTTGTTGATGGGGTTGTTCGGCCCGTGCGGCGCAAGACGATTCGGGGTGAGCAGGTAGATGATTCCGCCCGAGGCGTCGTTGTACGCAGGCTCGATCGAAGCGTTGCCCAACATTCGCTCCCCACTTGGCAGTGAGCCCGCGAAGGCGTTGACCGGAAGAAGGCAGGCACAGGCGGCCAGCGTGGCCGCGATTACCAGCCGCCCGTATGTCGATTGACTGCGCATCAGTAGAGACCTCCTTTGTGCTTGCGGCCGGCGTTGTGCCGACCTTCGTACGTCTTCAGGCAGACCTGCGCCCTAGGCGAAGGCGACCGTCTTCGCCCCGCCCACGATCTCTTCGACCACCTTGGCCGCGCCGATGATGGTCACGCCGGCGGCAAGCTGCTCCTCGGTGATGCCCCGTGGCTTGGTGCAAGCGCCGCAGAGCCACACCTTTCCGTTGTTGGCGACGAACTGATTCAGCAGGTCGCAGAGCTTTGGCAGCCCGGCCGCCTCCACGCCTTCGGCGCCGCCCTTCGTCCCGAGGCGGACAGCCTCGATGGTGCAGAGCACGATCGCCTCCTGCCCTGCAGTCGCGGCGATGTTGGCCGCGACGAATGGCAGCGTTGCGCGCTCCGGATCCTCCCGACCCCAGGTGCAGTTGAAGATGAGCTTGTCGTTCATTTCTTTCTCTCCACCGTGATGATTTGCCGTCCGTCCGCGGTTGAATCGATTGACCTGACCTGCTGCCCAAGCAGTCGCGCCAGCGAGGGCAGATCCTCCTTGGCGGCTGGATCCCTGACGAC
>DATDMX010000491.1:0-3999 GCA_036518575.1 Geobacteraceae bacterium
CTCTGGAAACACCTGGAGGGGATGGATGTCGACATCATCTTCGGCCGGCGCCCGGCTGCGGGCGGCTCTCAGCGAGGAGAAGCCGCTCCAGATGGTGGGGACGGTCAATGCATACACGGCTATCATGGCCGAACGGGTCGGTTTCCGGGCCTTCTACCTCTCGGGAGCCGGCGTAGCCAACGCCTCCTATGGGCTTCCCGATCTGGGGATGACCACTCTGGGCGATGTCCTTGAGGATGTGCGCCGCATAACCGGTGTGACCGATGTTCCGCTTCTTGTCGATGCCGACACCGGGTGGGGAGGCGCCTTCATGATCGCCCGAAGTGTGAAGGAGATGGCGAGGAGCGGCGCTGCCGGTATCCACGTCGAGGACCAGGTGGCGGCAAAGCGCTGCGGTCATCGTCCCGGCAAACAGCTCGTTTCCACGACGCAGATGGTTGACCGGATCAAGGCGGCGGTGGATGCTCGCCGTGACCCGGAGTTCGTGATCATGGCCCGGACGGATGCCTTTGCCTCCGAAGGGTTGGCCGGGGTGGTGGAGCGGGCCTGTCGATACCGTGAGGCGGGTGCCGACATGCTTTTCCCCGAGGCGCTCCCGGACGGGGCCTCTTACCGTGAGGTTGTGCACGATACCGGGATGCCGGTTCTTGCCAATATCACCGAGTTCGGCGCTACGCCCCTCCTGGGCCGCGAGGAATTGGCCGGGGCAGGGGTAAGCATCATTCTGTACCCGCTTTCGGCCTTCCGCGCCATGAGCGCTGCTGCCCTCAACGTCTACCGCACCATCCGGGGAGAAGGCACGCAAGCGAGCGCCGTTCCCACCATGCAGACGCGCCGGGAACTCTATGATTTTCTCGGCTATCTTGACTATGAACGTAAGCTCGATCGGTTGTTGGCGGGAAAGGACGAGTCATGAACGTGCAGAAGAGTCCGGGCCTCGAAGGGGTAGTCGCCGGCGATACGGCCATCAGCACGGTGGGAAAGGCCGGGAAGGGGCTCACCTACCGGGGCTATTCCATCTATGATCTGGCAGAACAAGCTTCTTTCGAAGAAGTCGCCCACCTCCTCATCCACGGCGATCTGCCCAATGCCTCTGAACTGAGCGCCTACCGTCACCGTCTCGCTTCCCTGCGCTCCCTCCCCGTGGCGCTGCGCGGCATTCTCGAAAGGCTGCCCGCCCACGCCCATCCCATGGACGTTCTTCGCACCGGCTGCTCGGCCCTTGGTGCCATGGAGCCGGAGACGGTGAGGAGCAACCAGCGGTGGGTGGCGGACCGCCTCATTGCCACGTTCCCTTCCATGCTTCTCTACTGGCACCATTTTCACGCAAGCGGGGACCGGATCGCCACGGAGACGGATGACGAAAGCCTTGCCGGCCACTTCCTCCGGCTTCTCCATGGCAAGAACTCGACCGAACTCCACCGCAGAGCCGTGGACGTCTCCCTCATCCTCTACGCGGAACATGAATTCAACGCGTCCACCTTCTCCGCGCGGGTCACTACCTCAACCCTCTCCGATTTCCACTCCGCCGTGACCTCCGGCATCGGCACGTTGCGCGGCCCTCTGCACGGAGGGGCCAACGAGGAAGCGATGCGGCTCATCGACAAGTTCGCCACCCCGGAGGAGGCCGAAGATGGTGTCCTGATGATGCTGAACCGCAAGGATAAGATCATGGGGTTCGGTCATCGGGTCTACAAGAAGGAGGATCCACGCTCCGCCGTCGTCAAAGAGTGGTCACGGCGGTTGTGTGAGGAGGCGGGCGAGATGCGGCTGTTCGATGTTTCCGAGCGGATCGAGACAGTCATGGCGCGGGAAAAGGGCCTTTTCCCCAATCTCGATTTTTACAGCGCCTCCGTCTACCATCTCTGCGGCATACCGACCACCATGTTCACGCCCCTCTTCGTCTTTGCCCGCACGAGCGGCTGGTCGGCCCATATCATCGAGCAGCGCGCAGCCAACCGCATTTACCGGCCGATCGCCGAATATATCGGCCCGGAACCGCTCACCTACGTGCCGCTTGAGGAACGGGCATGAATACCGAGCGTGAGAGAGAAGAGGCGTCATGACACGCTTTGCCGACACGAACGTCCGTCCTGCCCCCGACCCCGAGATGACGGCGATAGCTGATTACGTTCTCGATTATGAGGTGCAAAGCGATGTGGCGTTCGAAACGGCCGGCCTCGTCCTTATGGACAGCCTCGGCTGCGCCCTTCTGGCCCTTGATTTTCCCGAGTGCAGTCGGCTTCTCGGTCCGGTTGTCCCGGGGAGCAAGGTTCCTCACGGGAGCCGGGTGCCGGGCACGTCTTTCGTCCTCGACCCGGTGAAGGCCGCCTTCGACATCGGGATTCTCATTCGCTGGCTCGATTACAACGACACGTGGCTTGCCGCGGAATGGGGGCATCCCTCCGATAACCTCGGCGGTATCCTCGCCGTGGCCGATTATGTCAGCCGCAGACGGTTGGCTGCTGGCGAGGTGCCTCTGACGGTCCGTGATGTTCTCGTCGCCATGATCAAGGCCCACGAAATCCAGGGCGTGATGGCGCTGGAGAATTCCTTCAACAAGGTGGGGCTTGACCATGTCGTCCTTGTCAAGCTTGCCACGACGGCGGTGGTGACCCGTCTCCTCGGTGGCGGTCGGGAGGAGATCGTTAACGCTGTCTCCCAGGTATGGGTGGACGGGCAGAGCCTGCGAACCTATCGGCATGCTCCCAATACCGGGTCGCGCAAGTCATGGGCCGCGGGCGACGCCACAAGCCGTGGTGTGCGCCTGGCACTCCTCACCCTGGCGGGTGAACCCGGCTACCCGAGCGCCCTTTCAGCACCCCAGTGGGGTTTGTATGATGTTTCCTTTCACGGTGAGCGGTTCCGTTTTCCCAGGCCATACGGAACCTACATCATGGAGAACGTGCTCTTCAAGATCGCATTTCCGGCGGAATTCCACGCTCAGACGGCCGTGGAATGCGCCCTCAGGCTCCATGACGAGGTGGCAGGCAGGCTTGCCGTCATCGAGAAGATCGTCATCTCCACCCAGGAGTCGGCCATCCGCATCATCAGCAAGGAGGGCCCCCTCCATAACGCTGCCGACCGGGACCACTGTCTTCAGTACATGGTGGCGATTCCGCTCATTTTCGGAGAAATCACTGCCCGGCATTACCGGGACGATATGGCGGCCGAACCATGCATCGACTGGTTAAGGGCGAAAATGGAAGTGGTGGAGGATCCCCGCTATTCCAGGGATTATCTTGACCCTGACAAGCGTTCCATTGCCAACGCCGTGCAGGTTTTCTTCTCCGACGGCACCGCGTCGGCGAAGGTGGAGGTCGAATACCCCCTCGGTCACCGGCGGCGGCGGGCTGAGGGGATCCCGTTGCTGGTGGACAAGTTTCGGCACAACTGCACGACGCGGCTGACGGCAGCAAGAATTCGCGACGTGGAAGCGCTTTTTGCCGACCGCGATCGACTCAATGCGCTGCCGGTACCGCAATTCATGGAGCTGTTTACTGCTACGGGCAAGTCTTGAGGTTTCACTGCTCCCTATTCGGGATAAAAGGAGGTTAGTCATGACGGTCGTGTCCGGTCGGCGACGCTGTGCCGCAGCTGTCGCCAAGTTTCTTTTTCCTCTTGCACTCGTCATTTGTGGGTGCTCCACCAACACGGTGAGCGTGATGCAGGTTCCGACACCGATTCGCGGCGCAATTGTCGAGGTGGCCGGTTTTGCGGACCAGGTCACAGGGGTCGACGTTTCCAGAGATGGTCGTGTCTTCGTCAACTTTCCGCGCTGGACCGCTCCGCCGCGCTATTCCGTTGCCGAGCTTCTTTCCGATGGCACGCTCAAACCGTTTCCCGATGCGGCGTGGAACCGATGGAACGCCTCATCGGATAACCCCGCAGCCCATTTCATCTGCGTACAGAGCGTCTATGCCGATGACGCCGACAATCTCTGGATACTGGACCCTGCTTCTCCCGGTTTTGCCGGGGTGGTGACAGGGGGAGCGAAGC
>DATDMX010000492.1:0-4617 GCA_036518575.1 Geobacteraceae bacterium
GACCAGCACACGGCGAGAACGCCCCGGAATCTCGTCGAGGCAACCGCTTCGTCAGTCGCTGCGATACCTGCCCCGTGGTACGCAAAGCGGGCCGCCAGGAGGAAGAGGAGGAGAAACCAGCCTCCGCCCGCTATTCTCAGGGCTGCATAGAGCCCCTCCCCCTCTCCCGAGGCGAGGGCAGCAAAGACCGCTACCCCGCCGAGAAGATAGCCCGCGCCGGCAACGAGGCCGGTCCGGCGCCCCCCGCCGTATGCCCGCTGCAGAAGGAGGAGAATGCCCCCCCAGAGGAAAAGCAGCGGCACTCCTTTGGCGAGAATCCCCGTCATGGCGTTACCATCGTCCCTGACACGAGCCTGCCGTCGTCCAGGCGGATGGTGCGGTCCCCCCAAGCGGCGACCTCGTCGTTATGGGTGACGAGGACGATGGTGAACCGCTCTTCCGCCCTCAGTTCCCGCAAAAGGTCGAGCACGACCCGGGTGTTCTGGTGATCCAGGTTTCCCGTCGGCTCGTCGGCCAGGAGGAGCCGCGGGCTGTTGATGACGGCCCGGGCGATACAGACGCGCTGCTGTTCCCCCCCGGAGAGCTCCCCCGGCCGGTTGGCCAGCCGGGCGCCGAGCCCTACCCGTTCGAGGGCGCTCCGCGCCTCGGCCTCGTCCACGACGCTGTGAAAATACTGGGCCATCATGACGTTCTCAAGGGCGCTCAGGTGGGGGATGAGATGATGCTGCTGGAAGATGATGCCCACGTATTCGCGCCGAAAACGGGCCAGCCCGCTCTCGTCCAGTGTGAGCATATCCACCCCGCCGATCCGCAGCTCTCCCGATGTGGGACGGTCGAGTCCACCCACGAGGTTGAGGAAGGTGCTCTTCCCCGAGCCGGAATGTCCCATGACCGTCAGCCACTCCCCTTCGGGCACCTCCAGATCGAGGGACTTCAGGGCGGTGATGTCGCCGTAGCTCCGGGACAGCTGGCGCGCTTCGATGCAGGCCGTCACTAGGTCATCCTCCCTTCACGCATTCTCGTGTGCATGATATTCACCCCTCAGGCTTGCCACCGGGTCGAGCCGGAACACCGCCATGAACGAGCCGGCGCTGCTCACAAAGGCCAGCAGGAGGCTCACCCCCAGCGCGGCGGGGATAAAGCGCGGCAGAAATTCGCCGGCCGTGGCGAAGACGCTCCAGGCGGCCAGAAACGCGATGCCGCTCCCGGCGAGAAAACCTGCCACGCCTCCGAGCACGCCGAGCACCACAGCTTCGATGACGAAGAGGAGGAGCACATGCCCCCGCGTCCCCCCCAGGGCCTTGAGGAGCCCGATTTCGCGGCTTCGTTCCAGCACCGTGGACCCCATGGTGCCGGCAACGCTCGCCCCGCAGGCAACGACCACGACGAGCGTCACGATGAGGAGAAGGAGTTGCACCTTGCGCAGAAGCCCTTCGCTCGTGCTGGCCACCTGGCGCACTTCCCTGACGGAGGCACCCGGGAGGAGGGTCTGGATGCGGGCCGCCGTGGCCGCGGGCTTCTCCCGGCCGGCATCCGTCAAAAGCCGCACCTGGGTCACCCGACCGGAAAGATGTGCGGCTTCCTGGAGAGCGGGCAGATCCAGATAGAGGGACCGGTCTTCCTCGCCGCCGGTGGCCACGATGCCGTCGATGCGCACGGAAATCTCCGTCGCTACTCCTTTCAAACGGAGGATGTCGCCCGTCTTGAGCCGCAGCCGGGCGGCCAGGTCGCGTCCCACCACGGCCCCTCCCGCAGTCGGCCACTCCCCTTGCACCTGCCACCAGGGGAAGAGTTTGCGTATCTGGTCGAAGTGAACCCCTTCGACGGGTACGTCCGCGTTGCCGTAGTGCAGAGCGCTGCGCAGATGGAGCGAGTGGGCCGCCTGCCCGAGGCCCGCGCTCGCAAGGGCCTGCTCCACGGCACCCTCGTCGAGGTAAGCGGGCTCGCTCACGACGCCGAAGTTCATCCCCCCGCTGCCCACGTCCATGCGGGCCGCGGCCGGGACGATGACGACATTCGCCCCGTAGCGCTGCAACTCCTGAGTCACCCGCGTGCCGATGGAGGCGGAGATCACCCCCAGGGCCGTCACGAGACTCGACGCCATGGCAAGCATGAGGACGAGGAGAAGCGAACGCCCCCTGCGCCAGAAGAGCGAACGTGCCATGATATGGAACAACCAGCGTCCGCGGCCCATCTCAGCCTCGCAACAATTTGACCGGCTCGACGCTCATGGCGCGGCGCAGAGGAAGGAGGCTCCCGAGCAAGGCAACAACAAGGGAGCTCAGTACCGCCGTGGGGAAGAGCCAGCGGGGCGACGGCGTTGCCCCGGCAAAAACGGTGCGACTCACCACCCCTCCCAGCCATTCACCCAGGAAATATCCGATGAGCCCCGCCACGAGGGCAATGATGAGGGTCTCACCGAGAAAGATGGCCCTGATCTGCCGGTTGTCGGCGCCGATCGCCTTCCTCAGTGCAATCTCTCGCCCCCGTTCGGCCAGGGAGGCCATGAGGCTGGAGGAGACGGCCGTGGCGGCCGCGGCGAGCGCCAGAGTTGTGAGGAGAACAATGCGCAGGTTGAGCTTTTTGAGGAGCGGTCCCTCGGCGCTGGCGATCTGCCAGATGGGGCGGGCGCGGCTGCCGGTCATGACCTCTTCGACGTTCTTTGCCACGGCCGTCACGTAGGCGGTACAGTACCAGCGCTCATACTCCTGCTTTGACATGGTGGCCGGGTCACGGCGGCCGAAATCGTCCATGGGCACGGTAAGGGCGCTCACGAGGACGCGTGACACCTTCCCCTCCTTCGTGAGGAGTGTTTGCACCGTCTGGAGCGGCGCGAAGAGTTGATCCTCCTCATAGCCTCCGGTGGTAACGATGCCGCAGACCCGAAAGCGCGTGCTGCGCCCTGCGACCGAGACTGTCACCTCGCTCCCGACTTTCAGGCCGAGGCGCCGGGCAACGGCGGCACCGGCGATGGCATCGGTCGCCTCTCCCGGCCAGCCCCCCTCCACCGACCACCACGGGGCAATGACCTTCACCCCCTGCGTGGTTTCCTCCCCTTCCACGGCGAGATTCCTGGCGAACCACGTGCCGGTTACGACCCCGCGCTCCTGCCGGTCGCCGCTTTGCAGGGTGGCCGCGCCGAAGAGGTAGGGGGCGAAGCCGGTGATGTTGTAGCGCCAGAAGACCGTCTTGATGCGGGGGAGGTCCGCTTCGTTCAGCTCTCCTCCCTGCTCGGCCGCCAGGGGCTCCACGAGGATATTGGCCCCGTAGCTGCGCAGCTCCAGCGCCATCCGCCGGGCGAGATCGCCGGAAATGCCGAGAAAGGCGGTCGCCACCGCTGACCCCAGCGTCAGCGAGGCCAGCATGAGCAGAATGGTTCGTGCTCGCTTGAAGAGAGAGTTTTTCAGGATGCGTAGCAGCACGTGCCACCTCTCGCAAAACGATGCAGGAATGGAGCGATAAGAGCTTGTTCGAAAATGACTGCCGCAAAGGATCAACAAGCGCTCAGTATGCGGTCAACTGTCGGGCAAATCAAGCGGAATTTCGCAGGGACAGCGGCTCGAGGGGTACGCATTTGACAACGACCACGGCACTCTCTATACTTCCCGTTCGCGGTGACCACCGCCAGCACGCCAGGAGATCCACCCATGAACAAAACCATCTATGTGATCGGGCACAGAAACCCCGATACCGATTCCGTCGCCTCGGCCCTCGCCTACGCCGAGCTCAAAAAGACCCTCGGGGAGGCAAACGTCGTGGCTGCCATGGCAGGAGAGCCCAATCCTCAGACCCGCTACGTCCTCGACCGTCTCGGGCTGGAGCCGCCGCGCTACGTGGCGGACGTCCATCCCAAAGTCCGCGATGTCCTCAAGCGCCAGCCGGTCACCGCGCGAGCGGAGATGCCCCTGAAAGAAGCGCTGGAACTCTTCCATCGCCACACGATCCGAGTCCTACCCGTGGTCGACGGGGGAAACATCCCCATCGGTATTGTATCGCTCCTCAAGCTCTCCGAGAAATACCTGGTGGCCGGCACCGACCGGCAGCGGGGGATCGACACCTCCCTCGGCTCGCTGGCCGCGTGCCTCGCCGGGACGTTTCTCACCGGCGCCCCGGGCGAGGCGGTCGAGCACCTGCACCTCTTCATCGGCGCCATGGTCGAGGAGTCGTTCTCCAGTCGCATCGAAGGGTACGATCCCGCCACCCTCCTGGTTCTGACCGGCGACCGCCCGTCCATCCAGCAGGCAGCCATCGATAAAGGGGTGCGGCTCCTCGTGGTGACGGGCGGGCTGACGGTAGCCGACGAACTCCTCGCGCGAGCGCGTGAACGAGGCGTCACCGTCATCTCCACCCCCCACGACACGGCCACTGCCGCGTGGGTCACCCGTCTCTCCACCCCCCTCTCCTGCTTCGTCGAACCTCGCTTTGAGAAGGTCGGCGTTGCCGAGACCTTCGAACATCTGCGCCTCAAGCTCCTCCATTCGGGTGAGCCGGCCGTCATTGCCGTGGAGGAGGACGGCACCATAGCCGGCGTCGCCACCAAGTCCTCGCTCCTGAGACCCATTCCCTACGCCCTCATCCTCGTCGACCACAACGAACTGAGCCAGGCGGTGCCGGGGG
>DATDMX010000493.1:0-3882 GCA_036518575.1 Geobacteraceae bacterium
CGAAGCGGAAAGAGGGATGTTCAACGAGGAGATCTTCCAGTTCGCGCCGCAGCCTGTTCTTGGAAAAACCGAGAATTGCCAGCTGGACGAGTTTGCCCAGGTGGATGCAGGCAGCGTCCGAAAGGGGATGGTTGTGGGTGATGTGGGCCTGGGCGACGGCGCAGCGCGCCAGAAGCTCCGGGTCGCCCAGAGTGAAGAGGGTTACCGGGAGCTGGCGCATGGCCGCGCCGTTTCCTGCGTCCCACTGGTTGAACGGGACCTCGGTTTCACCTTTGAGGAGATAATTCCTGATCCCCTTACGGCAGGTGTCACCTACGTCCACGGGCTTCGATTTCAGCCAGGCGGCAAAGTTGTCGGCAATGCCGGTCAGGTCCCAGCGACCTGCCGCAGCAAGTGCGCGGGCGACGCAGAGTGACATGTCGGTGTCGTCGGTCACCTGCCCCGGCTTGAGGCGCAGCCAGCCGCCGCCCACGATGTCGGCCAGCACGCCATAGCGTGCCTTGATCTCGTGAGTGGTGAGAAACTCTGCCGGGGCTCCGAGGGCATCGCCGATGGCAAAGCCGAGAAAGGCCCCTCTGGCGCGGGCAAGGAGTTCGCTTTTCGGTACGGACGCAATCACACGGGGATTCATGCAATAAGTAATCCCTCACGAAAGGACCGTTGGGAAGTTTTGCTCGCCACGAGCCACATGACGGCAAACAGGGCGAATAGACCATTCGGGCGCCGCGAGAAAAACCAGCCCTCATGGTCTGTGCTTGCACAAAAACAAGGCAGCGGCACCCCTGTTAGGCAGGAGGCAACATGGCTGAAACGACCCTCGCCCCCATAACCGGTTGAAATGCCGCGTTAAATGTGCCCAGTGCGCCAACTGGCACGCAATGTGTTAGAGAGGGGGAAAGGGACGCAACGAAGCATTCCGTAAAAAGGCAACGAGGCCCGGTGGAACATAAAGCCACCGGGCCTTTTTCGTTCGGCAAAGGCGCCAACCTTCAGGTTTGGCGCCTTTTCTCTTGCGGTGCAGTTCACCGCGGAAAGGTTGGACACATGGCTACTTCATGCGACAGGAACAAATTGCTCCAGGGCCACCCCTGCTTCGGCGGCAACCATGGCAAGAACGGCCGGATGCATCTGGCGGTGGCACCCAAGTGCAACATCAAGTGCGGCTACTGCACCCGCAAGCATGACTGCGCCAACGAATCGCGTCCCGGCGTGGCAAGCCGCATCCTCACCCCAGAGGAGGCGATCGTGAAGGTGCGCGAGGTGATGGCGAGCGAGATTATGGGTCCCATCATCAAGGTGATCGGTATCGCCGGTCCCGGCGACCCGCTGGCCAACGAAGAAACGTTTCGCACGTTCCGTTTCGTGGGAGAAGAGTTTCCCCACCTCATGCTCTGTATGAGCACGAACGGTCTGCTGTTGCCGGAAAAGATCGACCTCCTCCACGAACTCGGCCTCCACAGCCTGACGGTGACCCTCAACACCCTCGATGCCGGAGTGGGCGGGAGGATTTACAGCCACATCGTTTATCGCGGTAAAAGTTATCGCGGGGCCGAGGGAGCCGGAATTCTCATCGAGAATCAGCTTGAGGGGTTGGCGCGAGCCGCAGAGTATGGTATGACCATCAAGGTCAACACTGTCCTCATTCCCGGAGTGAACGACGAGCAGGTGCCGCTCATCGCGGCAAAGGTGAAGGAGCTCGGAGCCTTTGTCATGAACGTCATGCCGCTCATTCCCCAGGCCGACTTCGCCCAGGTGGCGGCTCCCTCTGCGGCGAGGCTTGAGGAGGTGCGCCGGGCCAATGAACGCATCATCGGCCAGTTCCGGCACTGCCGCCAGTGCCGTGCCGATGCGGTTGGCCTCATCGGCGGCGAGGTTCTGCAAGCCGAAGCCGGCTGTGCAATCAAATCGTAACCAGCAGTTGCATGAGCAGGATTATGGAGGAGGGGGCATGGAAATAGACCGATTCGGTCACGACGATATCGGACCGTTCCTCCGGATGGCTCTCTCCGAAGGGTGGGTGTGCGATCGCTGGGAGTTCTCCTTCCTGCTGCGACATTTCCCGCAGGGCTGTTTTGTCGTCCGGGGAGATGATGGGCCGGTGGCCTTCGTGACCGCCGTGAAGTACGGGACAAGCGGGTGGCTGGGCAATCTCATCGTGGCTCCGGAGCTGCGGGGGCAGGGGTACGGATCGGCCCTGCTGGAAAGCGCTCTCGGCGCCCTCGTCCATGCCGGCGTGAGGACCGTCTGGCTGACCGCTTCCGAGGCGGGGCAGCCGATTTACGAACGGCTCGGCTTTGTTACGATTGACGTGGTCGAACGCTGGCGAGGCGCGGGAAAGGGGGGGCGAAGCCTCGGCCCCACCGGTATCGCCCCCGATCGTCTGCTGCAGCTCGATGCGGCGGGGTGGGGGGACCAGCGGGAGACAATCCTTGCCGAGGTCGTGGCGCGGGGATCCGTTTTCGCGGCGCCCGACGGTTTTCTCGTGAGCCAGAAATCCAGTGGCGGCGTTCAGTTTGGCCCGTGGAGTGCCGAAGAGGACGAGACGGCCCACTGGCTCTTCGATCAGGCGTTGGCTGCGGCCGGTAAGGACACAGGGGTTTTTCTCGATGTCCCGGCAGCAAACGGGACTGCCGCACGTTTTCTCGCGGCCCGTGGCTTTGTCCGTACCGGCAACAACCTTCTCATGTATCTTGGCGAGCCCCCCGGTTTCCGGCCGGGCAGAATTTATGCTCTTGCCAGCATGGGAAGCATGGGATAGGCTGGCGTATTGTCGTTTATGGACCAACCTTTTTAGCCAGTGTAAATAATTTTGATTAAATTTTAAGCAAATCATCTATTGTAAGTCAGGGCTAATTTCTGTATTATAATTGGCTGCCTAATTTATAGACATTGATCGGTCGTCGGCCTGCTTATGATAGCGGCGTATCGGTACATCCCGCGTTTTCTTGACCTGGATCAAGGTTCGGCGGGCCATGAGCGGCTTATGCTTGTCGCCATAATTCTCTCCCCGTGAGGTATCCATGCTGGTAGTAGCCTGTATCAAGCAGGTCCCGGACACGACGCAGGTACAGATCGATCCGGTGACGAACACGCTGGTTCGGGAGGGCATCCCGTTCATCGTCAATCCCTACGACACCCATGCGCTGGAAGCGGGACTGAAGCTGAAGGACCGCTTCGGGGTGCGGGTGGCGGCGCTCTCCATGGGGCCACCCAATGCGGAGGCGACACTGAGGAAGGCGCTCTCCCTCGGCGTGGACGAGGCGATCCTCCTCTCGGACCGCTGCTTTGGCGGGGCGGACACGCTGGCCACGAGTAACGTGTTGTCGGCGGCGATCCGGCTCCTGAACACGGAAGAAGAAGTGGGGCTCGTCATCTGCGGCAAGCAGACCATCGACGGGGACACGGCGCAGGTGGGACCGGGGATCGCGACGCGGCTTGGCTACACGCAACTGACGCTCGTGGACCGGATCGAAGAGTTGGACCACGTGAAGCGGCGGGTGCGGGTGAGGCGCAAGCTCGAAGGGCGGCACGAGATCGTGGAAGCGCCGCTCCCGGCCATGATCACCGTGGTGCGCGAGCTCAACCGGCCGCGCTACCCGACCGTGCCCATGCGGCTCGCCTCCGAAGGGGCGCGCGTCCAGGTGTGGAACAACGAGGTCCTGGCGCTCGACGAGCAGACCATCGGCTTGAAGGGCTCGCCCACATGGGTCAGCCGGATCTTCTCGCCCGAGCGGGACAAGGGGGAGATCATCGGCGACGGCGTGAACGACCCGGAGGGGACGGCGAATCTCTTGATCGACAAGCTTTTGAGCAAGGATCTGCTGGCGCTGTAACAAAGGGAACTCCAACAACAAAAACCAATCGATAAGGTTGTAAAGGGAA
>DATDMX010000494.1:0-2149 GCA_036518575.1 Geobacteraceae bacterium
ACCATCGGCAGTCGCCATGACCCGCTCGGTGTGCCGTTCCAGAACGGACCCAACCGGGGAGAAGATGTCTTCATCCCGTTGGAATGGATCATCGGCGGGAGAGCCGGTGCCGGTCAGGGATGGCGGATGCTCATGGAGAGCCTTGCCGCCGGCCGCTCCATCTCGCTTCCGGCCCTGAGCTGCGGAGGCACGAAACTCGTGGCCCGGGCTGCCGGTGCCTTTGCCCGGGTGCGCCGGCAGTTTCGCGTCCCCATCGGCCGTTTCGAGGGCGTGGAGGAAGCACTGGCGCGTATTGCCGGCAATTGCTACCTCATGGATGCCGCCCGGACCATGACCTGCGGGGCCGTGGACCGGGGAGAGCGGCCGGCGGTCCTGTCGGCCATCGTCAAGTACCAGTGCACCGAGCGCATGCGGCGGGCTCTGAATGACGGCATGGATATCATGGGGGGGAGCGGCATCTGTCTCGGGCCGCGCAACCTCCTGGCCAGGCTCTATCAAGCCGCTCCCATCGGCATTACCGTCGAAGGGGCGAACATTCTCACCCGCTCCATGATCATCTTCGGCCAGGGGGTGATCCGCTGCCACCCCTATGTTCTCAAGGAGATGCGCGCTGCGGCCAACCCGGACAGCGCACGGGGGCTCGCGGACTTCGACCGGCTCCTGGGAGAGCATCTCCTCTTTACCCTCAACAACGGGGCCCGCTCCCTCTTCCATGCACTCACGGGGGGACGGACGGCAAAGGCCCCTGAAGGGCCGCTGCGCCCTTACTTCCAGCAGCTGTCGCGTCTGAGCGCCGCCTTTGCCCTCACCGCCGACGCCGCCCTCCTCGTGCTCGGCGGGAGCCTGAAGCGCCGGGAGAAAATTTCCGGCCGCCTTGCAGACATCCTGAGCGAGCTCTACCTCGCCTCCGCCCTCCTCAAAAGGTTCGATGAGCGGGAATGGCCGGTGGACGAAGAGCCGCTCGTGCGCTGGGGATGTGAAGAGTGTCTGGCTCGCATCCAGGAAAGCTTCCTCGGCATCTTCCGCAACCTCCCCCTTTGGCCCGCGGCGTGGTTCCTTCGTTTTCTCGTCTTCCCCCTTGGCCGTCCCTTCGCCGGCCCGGACGACCGCCTCGGCCACCAGGTGGCGGCACTTCTCCTGGAGCCGTCCGCCACGCGCGACCGCCTCACCGCCGGGCTTTTCATCCCCGCGGAGTCGGTCGAGCCCCTTGCCCGCCGGGAGGATGCGCTTCGCAAGGTGGTTGCCGCCGAACCGGTGGAGGAGAAACTGCGGGCGGCGGTGAAGGAAGGCAAGCTCAGCAAGGCGCGGGACGCAGAGCTTGCCGAGGAGGGGCTTCGCGCGGGGGTCATCACCGCCGCCGAGGCCGAGACGCTACGCCAGGCGAACGAGGCCCGCAGCGAGGTGATTCGGGTGGATGATTTTGAGCCTCTGCAAAGGAGATAGGTAATGACCCACGAAGGCGCCTACAAACGGGGACGGGAAGTGTATGTCGTCGATGGCCTGCGCACGCCGTTTCTCAAGGCCCGCGGCGTACCAGGGCCGTTTCGGGCCGCTGACCTTGCCGTGGCTGCCGGGAGGGCACTCCTCCTGCGTCACCCTTTTGAGCCGGAGGAGCTTGACGAGGTGATTCTTGGCTGCGTCATCCCGGGGCCGGACGAGGCGAACATCGCCCGGGTGGTGGCGCTTCGCCTTGGCTGCGGCAAGAAAGTGCCGGCCTGGACCGTGCAGCGCAACTGCGGCTCCGGCATGCAGGCAATCGATGCCGCGGCCGCGGACATCGCCCACGGCCGGGCCGACCTCGTTCTTGCCGGCGGGACCGAGGCGATGAGCCACGCCCCTGTTCTTTTCAACACCGAGGCGGTGGAACTCCTCGGGGAGTGGGGGCGGCTGCGGCACCTGGGCGGACGGCTCGGTCTTCTCCGAAAACTGCGCCGCCGTCATTTCCGGCCGGTCGTGGCGCTTCTCCACGGCCTCACCGACCCGGTGGTGGGGCTCTCCATGGGACAAACGGCGGAGGAGCTGGCACAGCGCTTCGGCGTCAGCCGGGAACGAATGGATGCCTACGCCATGGAAAGTCACCACCGGCTGGGCTTAGCGATGGACGATGGGCGGCTCGCCGAAATATCCCCCCTCTACGCTCCCGACGGAA
>DATDMX010000495.1:0-3680 GCA_036518575.1 Geobacteraceae bacterium
TGATGGCCTTGGTCGTGATGGGGAGCCCCGTGGTATTGTTAGCGGGGGTCGTGGCGCTCACTGCTGGTGGCGTGGGGGGAGGAGGGGGGGCGGTGCCGCCGCCTCCGCCGCACGAAGTGAGCAACATCACGACAACCGACAAAGCGGGCAACATGAACGTCCTTCGCATGGGTCACCTCATCTTGATGCTTGAGTGGATTTTCGAATGTATGCAAAATTCTAGCATCCGATGGAAAAAATGAAACCGCTTTCGAAAAATGTGTACAAATTGTCACAATTTCACGGCCTTCCCGAGAAGAGAAGCCGGAAGAAATCCTTCATCTCAGCCCACGATTTCACATCGGCCTCACGGTTGTAGGCGATGTTCAGTTTGAATTTCTTTGCGTAGTCGTCGGCTTCGGGGTTGGTGAAGGCGTGTTTGGCGTCGGGGTAGGAGATGAAGCGGTACTGGGCACCGGCCTTTGTCATTTCTTCCTTGAAGGCTTCGATCTGGGCCGGCGTGATGAAGGTGTCGGCTGCGCCGTTGAGAACGAGTATCTTCGCCCTGACCTTGCCCGGCTGTGCCGGGGCCGCCGTGGCGAGACTGCCGTGAAAACTCACCACGCCGGCAAGGTCGACTCCCTGTCGCGCCATGTTGAGGACGACACCGCCGCCGAAGCAATAGCCGATGGCACCCATGCGTGCCGGGTCGACGGTCGGCTGCTGCTTGAGGAGGTCGAGCGCGGCATTGAAGCGCGCCTGCATGACGGGCATGTTCTTCATGACCTCACTGGAGAATTTGCCCGCATCATCGGGGTGGAGCGCCTGCTTTCCCCCGCCGTACATGTCGAGGGCAAGGGCGGTATACCCGAGCCCGGCCAGCATGTCCGCCCGTTTTCTCACGTAATCGTTGAGCCCCCACCATTCGTGCACCACGAGTATCCCCGGGCGCTTCCCCTTGATGCTTGGGTCCCAGGCGACATACCCCTTCATGGTCACCCCGTCTGAGGTGTACTCCACATTCTTTCCCGTTACTGCAGCAGCAGCCTGCAGAGGTGCAATGCCCCCCAGCAGCATGCCGGAACAAGCAAACAACAAGAGTGCTTTCTTCATGACGGCCTCCCTGACGGATGGATGAAATCGCGGGCCGTCCGGCCCGAACGTTTACCAATGGTATCGCGATTTATCGAGGGAGCAAGTTGTCCGGAATGACTGTGAAAAAGTGGGGAAGGATGTCAGATGATGCCGTGCAGCGGGCCGCCGGGCGCCCCGAGGACGTCGACTCTTTTTTCGATGGACGGGTCATCGAGGAGGGGAGGCGCGTGGTGGGGTTTGGTGCGGGCATCGATGATGAGTGACCCCGCACATCCCCAGTGTTTGCTGCGGTTGGAAGCGGCGATACCGTAGATGTCGGTGGCAGGGTTGGAGCGGGTGAAGGTTACCCAGAGGAAATTGTTGAGGGTGCGGGCGACAAAGTCGCTGTCATCGACGATGACCACCAGGGGGAAAGCGTTGATGGCGTCATCGCTGGTGAAGGAGTCGGCGAAGGCCGCCATGGTGGGATCGTCGCAGCCGCGTACGGCACAGGATGGGGAGGCCTGCACGGCGAGGACGCCGGGAAGGCAGACGCGGGGTGAATGGAAGCCGTCGGGAAGCCGCAGGCCGGCGGGAATTTCCACCGGCAGGGAGCGACGTTTCTCTCCTGCCGCGGCAATGACCACTTTTGAGCCTTTGTTGAGGGCCGTGCCCGAGTAGTCGAGGGTGTCGATGGTGGTGCGGGTCTGAAAGTGAAGGTCGCGCCGCCAGTCGACCCGTTCGAGGCAGTGGCGCAGGAAGTGGGCGATGTCATGGATGTCCGGAGGGGTGTCCTCGCGGGCACCGATGAAAAGGTACTTGGCCAGCGACAGCTGTCCCTGGCCGAGGATGGCGTTGGCGATGGTGAGGAGTTCCATCGGCTCGCGCTCCTGCGCGTAGGGGACGTAGCGCTCGCTTCCTATGGCGAGAAGGAGCGGATGGACCCCCGCCGCATCCACCGCGTGGACCGCGTGGACCCCGGGGAGCACCGTCGGGATGAGGGCTCCCGTAAGCTCATGAATGAAGGCGCCGAAGGAGGTATCTTCCTGGGGCGGGCGGCCTACGGTGGTGAAGGGCCAGATGGCGCCGTCGCGGTGCCAGACGTTTTCGACCCGGAGCACCGGGAAGTCGTGGGCGAGGCTGTAGTAGCCGAGGTGGTCGCCGAAGGGACCTTCGGGGAGGGTCTTCGTCGGGTCGATGACGCCGCTGATGCAGAAGTCGGCTTCGGCGGGAATGGGGAGTTCCCCCGGCCGCGACACCATCTCGATGCGGCGTCCGCCGAGGAGACCGGCGAAGGAGAGCTCGGGCAGTCCCTCGGGAAGGGGCATGACCGCGGCGACCGTCAGGGCGGGCGGACCTCCCACAAAAATGTTTACCCGGAAGGGGCGCCCGCTTTCGAGTGCTTCGGCGTGGTGAACGCCGATGCCGCGGTGTATCTGGTAGTGGACGCCGATTTCCTCTCCCGGCGCGTAACTGCCGCCGGAAAGCTGTACCCGGTACATGCCGAGATTGGCGTGGCGGAAGCCCGGACTGAGTGCGCTTTCGGAGTATACCTGCGGCAGGGTGATGAATGCCCCGCCGTCGCCGGGCCAGGACGTGAGCTGCGGGAGGTCGGTCACGCCGATCCTGTTGGCAAGAATGGGGCCGTTGCTGACGCGTTTCGGCAGAAGGTGGAGCCCGGCGGGGAGGAGGGGCACAAGGGAGAGGGGCTCCTTCAGCAGGGCCTGCGGGTCCACCTTGAGACGGACAAGCTTTTCCACGACCCGCAGCGTATCGCGAAACAGAAACCTGGTGCGGTCGAGGGTGCCGAAAAGGTTGCCGAGCATGGGGAAGCGGCACCCCTTCACGTTGGTGAAGAGGAGGGCAGGGCCGCCGGCCGCGTAGACGCGGCGCTGGATGGCGCCGGCTTCGAGGTTCGGATCTACGGCCGTGTCGATTCTGACGAGATCACCAGCGGTGGTCAAGTCCTCGACACATTCTTTCAGCGAGAGGTATCCCATGGTTCTTCCCCATTCCCGGCGGTACGTGGCGGCGCGTTTCTTATTAATTCACAAGCCGGCTTAAGTCAACACAAAATCTATTAGCGTTGATCTTCCGCCGATGCGTCCCGCCCTTTCAAGGGGGAGGTCAGGAGGGGGATGGGCTGTCTACGTTCTGGCATTACCCCCCATCCCCACCCCAGCCCTCCCCTTGAAGGGGAGGGGGATGTAGCTTTCTGGCCCCGGTGGCCAATTTCGACCACCGGGTGTGGCTGAAATTGGCCACAATCTGCCGGCTCGGGTGGCCGGGTGGTTGAGGTCTATCGTAATAGTATCGGTATTTTAATATGTTGGCGCAACGAGGGAAGTTGGCACTGGGGTTGCTTATACGTAAAACAGTATCTCATTTTTATTTGAATTGCTTGGTAGAGGTCTCCACTGTCGAACGGGGAAGTTCAGCGTGCAGACGGAAATACCTTTGCCACAGGGTGTGAAGACGTGAAGCGTGTCCGCCTTACGGCAGTAATTAAATAAAAATATGTTCTGATATGGCAATACCCATACCAGTTGGATGATTGGGAGAAGTTCATCACCCCTTAACGCAAAGGAGGTAGGATAATGAAAAGAGTTGTGGCTATAGCGATGGCG
>DATDMX010000496.1:0-3937 GCA_036518575.1 Geobacteraceae bacterium
AAGGAGACCCGGACATGAACGAGGCCGTAGCGGTAAGGGATGAGGCGGCATTGGAGAATCAGCCGCGGCTGCGCACCATTTTTACCGAGTTTCTCAAACTTGGCTGCACCGCCTTTGGCGGGCCCGCCATTATCGCCCATATCAGGGAACTGGCGGTGGTGCGCAAGAACTGGCTCGACAGTGAGCGTTTCAAGGACGGGGTCATTCTCAGCCAGTCGATCCCCGGTGCTACGGCCATGCAGGTGGCGGCCTATGTGGGTCTGAAGACGCAGGGTGTCAGGGGGGCTGCTGCGGCCTATGCCGGTCTCGGCCTGCCGGCGTTCTTTCTCATGCTCCTCCTGTCCGAATTTTACGCTTCCTCCCGGCATATGGCTCCCATCGTGGCTGTGTTCGGCGGGCTTCAGGTGATCGTCGTCGCCGTCGTTGCCCAGGCGGTCTATTCCTTTGGCAGGGAGATCGTCCGGAGCGCCAGGAGTACGGCCCTTGCCGCCATTTCCGCCGTGGCCCTCATGCTCGGGGCCGGACCGTTCAGTGTCATTGCGGGCTCGGCCGTGGCCGGCCTTCTTCTGTTCCGTGATCTCGTCGTCACCGCGGAGCCCGCCCACGTGCGGGGGGTGAGCATGGTGAAGCGCATCCTCCTGACCGCGGGCCTTGCCGCCGGCGCCGGGCTGCTCATCCTCTATGTGGTGCATCCGGAGCTCTTGTCCCTTTCCCTCCTCATGATGCGCATCAACTGCTTTGCCTTCGGCGGCGGTTTGTCGGCTCTGCCGCTCATGCACCACGAGATCGTCTCCCGCGGCTGGATGGAAAGCCGGGCATTCATGGACGGTATCGCCCTGGGTCAGGTTACCCCTGGTCCCATAAGCATCACCGGGACCTTCGTCGGCTATCTTCTGTTCGGCGCGGGGGGGGCCATTGTTGCCACCATCGCGACCTTCTTTCCCTCGTTCGTGCTCTTGCTGGTGAGCGAGCCCTATTATGAGCAATTGAAGTCGTCCTGGACGTTTGCCCGGGCCTCCAAGGGGGTACTGAGCTGCTTTGTCGGCCTGCTGGTCTACGTGACGTATAAGTTCGGCCATGACATCCCGTGGGACGGGGCGCGGCTCTTTCTCGTGGCTGCCGCTTTCCTCGCCCTGGTGCGCAAGATCGACATTCTTCTGGTCGTGCTCGTCGGGGCGATCTTCGCGGTGGTGAAATTTTGATAGCAACTACATCCCTGCGACGGGGTCTCATCCTGACGGCACTCATCATCCTGGTGGTGGTGTCCGCACAGAGATGGCGGGCGATACAGGAGGTCGGGAAGGAAACCCTTACGAAGGACACCACCTGGCGGGGGGACATCGTCGTCACCGGCGACGTGTGCGTGCCGCCGGGGATCACCCTCACTATCGAGCCGGGCACCAAGATCCGGTTCAGGAAAATCGAGGCGGAAAGCGACCGCAACCTCTTCGCTGCCGATTCTCCCTACTACCCTCAGGCGGAGATCATCGTCACGGGGAGGCTCATCGCCAAGGGGACACCGGAGAGGCCCATACTCTTCAGTTCCGCCGAGGGGAAACCGAAACCGGCCGACTGGGGGGCGCTCAACTTCCTCGGCAATACGGCGAACGTTTTGGAGAACTGCCGGATAGAATACGCCTACAACGGCGTCCATGCCCATGGCGCACAGGTGCTCATCAAGAACTGCACACTTACGAAGAACAGCGTTGCCATCAGTTTCAAGAAAGAGGAAGAGGCCAAGGGGAGCCCCGGTTTCGGCATCGGCTCAGACCTCGTGGTGAGCGGCAACCTCATCGAGGGAAACAAGGGGGGCATAAACGTCCGCAAATCGTCGGCCACCATAACCCACAACATCATTCGCGACAACAAGTCCTTTGGCATCTACGTGAAGGAGGAGTGCCGCGGTGAAATAAGCCGCAACGTCATCACCGGGAACAAGAAGGGGATTTTCTTCTACAGGGCAAGTGGGCTGAACATAACGGGAAATGACATCTACGACAATAACGACTACAACCTCGCCGTTGCCGATGAGCAGGAAAAGGACATTACGCTCGGCAGCAACTGGTACGGTACGACCGACCGCCAGCTGATCGAGGCCATGATTTTCGACCAGAAGGTCGACCCGGACATGGCGCGGATCGTTGTCGAGCCAGTGGCAACCGCACGGATCGCCGGAGCCGGGAGGTAGCCGGGGACCGCTACGTTGAAAGGAGAGCTTCTGGACTGCTTTTCACTATTATTCGACCTGGACGGCACACTCACCGACCCGGTGCAAGGCATTGCCAGGAGCATCAGCCATGCGCTGGGACTCCTGGGCGTGTCGAGCCCATCTCATTTAGAGCTTGCCCGGTACGTGGGGCCTCCGCTCAGGCATACGTTTGCCGAGCTCCTCGGGACAGGGCCGGACGATTCCCGCGTCGAGCGCGCGATGGAGCTCTACCGGGTGCGTTTTTCGGCAACGGGCATGTACGAGAATGCCGTCTATCCCGGTGTCCCCGCAATGCTGGCGGCGCTGCGGGAAGAAGGCTTCGATCTCTTCGTCGCCACGTCCAAACCTCGTGTCTTTGCGGTGCGCATCTGCGAACACTTCGGCTTTCACCGTTACCTGCGCGGGATTTACGGGCCCGAACTTAACGGCTGGTATGACGACAAGGGCGAACTCCTGGGGCATCTCCTGGCCGAGGAAGGGATCGCCGCGCACAACGCGGTGATGGTAGGGGATCGGGAGCACGATGTCAGCGCGGCGAAGAAGAACGGCATAGCGGCGCTCGGGGTCACCTGGGGATACGGCTCGCGCCGGGAGCTGCTCGATGCAGGTGCGAACCTGCTCTGTCGGACTCCGGAAGACGTGCGCGGCTGCCTCTACGCCCTTGGGGCACACGGTGCTTTGACGACCAGCCTGTTCGAGCCTGCGGCGGCAGGGCATATCCGACCGTGAACACTGGACGACAGCACCTGGATGGGAACCGGTGGGCGGGCTGCAATCTCCAAAGGATAGCCGTCGTCGGGACGAGCTGTGCCGGCAAGTCGACCCTGTCGCGCGAGCTTGCCGGCATCCTCGGTCAACGGCACGTGGAACTGGATCACCTCTACTGGGGGCCGAATTGGACTCCCAAACCGGAGGAGGAGTTCGAGCTGCTCCTTGAGGAGGCGGTAGCCCATGCCCGGTGGGTCGTCGACGGAAATTACAGCACTCGCCAGGACGCGGTCCTGCGGCGTGCCACCACCGTAATCTGGCTCAACTACCCGTTTGTTACGGTGTTCCGACGAGCCCTGTTTCGCTCCATCCGACGGGCACTTTTCGCGGAGGAGCTCTTTTCCGGCAACCGGGAGACCTTTGCCAAATCGTTCTTCAGCAAGGAATCGATCATCTGGTGGGTGATTACTACCTACGGTCGCCGACTCAGGCAGTACCGGAAACTGCGGGAAGAGAACCGTTTTCCTCAACTGGAATGGGTCGAGTTGTGTACCCCCCGACAGGCGGAACGGTTTCTGCGAGAGATTGGCTGCGTAGGGAAAGCAAAACAGGAAAAGGAGGTAGCAACCATGGGAAGCGAATGTTCATGTGGGTGTGGCGAAGCCAAGAAGATCCTCGTGAAGGTCGAGTGGCAGGTGCCCGGCATCAAATGCGAGGGATGCGCGCAAAGCCTCACAACGGCCCTCGAAGGCGTCGCCGGGGTCCTGGTTGAAGAGGTAAATGTGGAGAAAAGGCGGGTCGTCGTCAGCTACAACGCCGCGCTGACAAGCGAAGGGGAACTGAAAGAGGCCTTTGGCAAGGCCGGCTTCCCGGTGACGTCGATCGGCGGTGGCTGACGGCCGCGAGGGTTTGCCGGGTAGCAAACCAACAAATTCGAGCACGGATTAATTGATTCACTGGCTGACTTGAAAGACAAGAGGCCGGGTGCGGAAGCATCCGGCCTCTTTCGTTAGTGTCCAT
>DATDMX010000497.1:0-6872 GCA_036518575.1 Geobacteraceae bacterium
TAGATGAAGGCCATCTCCGTCTCCCGCACCTCGTCCGAGAGGGTTACGAGAGAACCAATGACCACCGCGAGGCTCCGTAGGACCGTAGCGTCGTAATCAGTAGCCCTCCCCGGATAATTGAAGGCGGCGACGACGCCCGGAGTCTCACCACTTATGTGGTAGCAGACAAAATTGCGGACCCCTCCCTCGACGAGGGCCATCACCTCGGGGGGAAACACCTGCTGATAGGCTTTTACGGACTCGGAGCCGTTGGCCCAGTTGGCAACTATTACATCGTTTTGCACTTCGGTAAGCGAGAGGCTCAACGCATAGCTAGAAGCGGGATCGATGGTGACCTCCTCGGATCCCTCCACGCTTCCTTGCCGCAGATGGAAGACTCTGCCGCTGCGAATGGTGCCGTCCTGCTCCTGGAACACCATGAAGATCTTTGCCGGTCCGCGCCGTCCCGCCCCCCCCAGGACCCGCTGCAAAGCCTCCACGTAGAGATCCTCGCCACTGAACCGCCGGCAGCAGATGTTTTGTAATACGGTATCGATGAGACGCAACAGTTCCTGTGTCTGCTGAAGCGACATCTCGCAGAGTTCTTCGGACATCTTACTCCCTTTCTCGGCCTTGGCGGTCGCGTGGCTACAGATACATAAACTTATACCTTGCGTACCAGCTCTTCGCAACGCTGTCACTCACGGAACACGCGAGAAGCGAAATTTCCCTTTTTCTCACCTCTTCGTGGCGCAACCGTAACATGCCGCGGTTAGGATGACTGGTAAATCGAGTAATGTCGCAACACCTCACATTTAACGCAAACTTCGGGCTGCCGTAACCTGGTTGTAACATTTCACTGCTATCTATGAAGTCAAAGATAACGGTGCTCCTTGACAAGAGCACCACACCCTCAAGGAGGAAATGAATGTCGTCAATCATACGAAAAAGCCTTGTCGCCCTTGCCCTGGTGGCTATTGCCATGACAGGCACCGCTTCGGCCGAAACCCTCATCAACGGAGCCGGCGCGACCTTCCCCTACCCCCTCTATTCCAAATGGTTCAGCGAATACGCCAAGGTTGATCCCTCAGTGAAATTTAACTACCAGTCCATCGGCAGTGGCGGCGGCATCAAGCAGATCACCGCCCAGACTGTCGACTTCGGGGCCTCGGACAAGTTTCTCTCCGATGATGAACTGAAAGCCGCTCCGGGCAAACTCCTCCATATCCCCACCGTCATGGGAGCCGTGGTCGTAACCTACAACCTTCCCGGTGTCGCCAAAGGACTGAAGCTGAAATCAGAGGTCGTCGCCGATATCTTCCTCGGCAAAATCACCAAATGGAACGACCCGCGCATTGCCGGCGACAATCCGGGGGTGAAGCTCCCCAGCAAGCCGATCATCGTCGTTCACCGCTCCGATGGCAGCGGCACCACGAGCATCTTCACGGACTACCTCTCCGGCGTCAGCCCCGAATGGAGCAAGAAGGTCGGTAAGGGGACCGCGGTGAAGTGGCCGGTGGGTCTTGGCGGCAAAGGGAATGAAGGAGTTGCCGGCCAGGTCAAGACCACCCAGAACACCATCGGCTACGTGGAACTCGCCTACGCCTTCGAAAACAAACTCCCCTACGCCACCCTGAAAAACAAGAGCGGCGCTTTCGTTGAGCCCTCCATCAAGACCACTACCGCAGCGGCCGCCGGCGCTGCCAAGCGCATGCCGGCCGACTACCGCATTTCCCTCGTGAACCAGCCGGGCAAGGACGCCTACCCCATAGTCGGGTTCACTTGGCTCCTCGTCTACGAGCACCAGAAGGATGCGGCCAAGGGCAAGAAGCTCGTGGAGTTCCTCGACTGGGAACTGAAGAAGGGCCAGAAAATGGCAAGCGCGCTCCTCTATGCGCCTCTCCCCGGGAATGTGGCAAAGATGGTGGAAAAGACCATCAAGGGCATCAGATAGGTTATCAAGCCCGGACAGCCACCACTCGGGCGTCCGGGCTCTTTTCCTGACCTATGGATTATTACAGCAGCATGGAGAAAACGTCACGATCGGTAACATAACCGCCGCGACAGATGCAGGACGGGAGGATACCTTGTCCACAGAAGCTGAAACCCATCAATGGAAAGTCGAGAAAGGCATGAACGGCGACCTCTTTTTCAAGGGCGTCACCATCGTCTTCGCCTTCGCCATTCTCGCCATCCTCCTCCTGATGCTCGTGGAGATGACCGGTCAAAGCCTGCCCGCCATCAAGGAGTTCGGCTGGAAATTCGTCACCGGGCGGGACTGGGACGCGGTACAGGGATCGTTCGGTGCCCTTCCCTACATATGGGGTTCCGTCGTATCGTCACTCCTGGCGCTTCTGCTTGCCACACCACTTTCCGTCGGGGCCGCCATCTTCATCACCGAAGTTGCCCCCTCCCGGGTTGGCGGCGTGATCGCAGCCCTCATCGAGCTCCTCGCTGCCATCCCGAGCGTCATCTACGGCCTCTGGGGAGTGCTCGTCATGGCGCCCTGGCTCCAGAGCACGGTCGAGCCGTTTCTCATCGAGCACCTGGGGTTTATCCCCTTTTTCCAGGGAGCCCCCTACGGCGTGAGCATGCTCGCGGCGGTCTTCATCCTCATGATCATGGTCGTGCCCATCATCACCTCCATCACCAAGGAAATCCTCCTCACCGTGCCGCGCAGTCAGAAAGAAGCGGCCATCGCCCTTGGCGCCACCCGGTGGGAAATGATCAGGATAGCGGTCCTCCCCTACGGTAAGTCCGGTATTCTCGGCGCGGTGATCCTCGGCCTCGGCCGTGCCATCGGCGAGACCATGGCGGTCACCATGGTGATCGGCAACACGCCGCAGATATCGCTTTCGCTCCTGTCGCCCGCCTACACCATGCCAAGCGTCATCGCCAATGAATTTGCCGAGGCGACCTCGAAAGTCCACACATCGGCGCTCATGGAGATAGGTCTCATCCTCCTCGTCGTGACGCTCATCATCAACGTTCTGGCGCGGCTTCTCCTCTGGAGCGTCACCCGCAACGAGAAAGGGAGGGCGCGGTCATGACCGGGCTTGCCTGGAGAAAACTCAAGAACGGGGCCATGACCCTTCTCATGGTGGCCGCCACCCTGGGGGTGCTCGTCCCGCTCGTGCTCATCTTCGTTCACATCCTGCGCATGGGTCTCAACGCGGTGGATCTCGATTTCTTCCTGCAGATACCCAAACCAACCGGGGAGACCGGCGGCGGGATGGCCAACGGCATGGTCGGGTCTGCGCTCCTCATTCTGCTCGCGTCGGCCCTCGGCATACCGGTGGGGATCTTCGGCGCCATCTACCTCTCCGAGTACGGCGGGAGCTGGATATCGGGCGCGATCCGCTTCTGCGCCGACGTTCTTTCCGGCGTCCCTTCCATCATCACCGGCATGGTGGCCTACACCCTCCTCGTGGTGCCGATGAAGGGATTTTCGGCACTCGCCGGCGCCTTTGCCCTGGCGCTCATCATGATTCCCATCGTGCTACGCACCACGGAGGAGCAGTTGAAGCTCGTTCCCACGAGCCTGCGGGAAGCGTCCCTCGCCCTCGGTGTACCGCTGTGGCGCACGACCCTCAAGGTCACACTGAGAAGCGCCACAAAAGGTGTCATGACGGGCATCCTTCTTGCCATCGCGCGCATAGCCGGCGAGACGGCACCGCTCCTCTTCACGGCGCTGGGTAACCAGTTCTGGGGCAAGAAATTGACCGAGCCCATTGCGGCCATGCCCCTGCAGATATTCAATTTTGCCATTTCTCCCTACGAGGACTGGCACAGGCTTGCGTGGGCAGGGGCGCTCGTTCTTGTCACCCTCATGTTTGCCCTGAGCCTTGCAGCACGTTTCATCGGCAGAAGCAAGAGATACAACCAGTAGTTCATGCACTACGCGAGGTTTTCATGCAACCAAAAGTACAGCTTGACGATCTGAACGTCCATTTCGGCTCCACCCATGCCGTCAAGAGCGTCTCCATGGAGTTTCGCGAAAACTCCGTCACCGCCATCATCGGCCCGTCGGGCTGCGGCAAATCAACGGTGCTGCGCTCGATCAACCGGATGCACGACCTGACGCCAAGCGCGCGGGTTTCCGGTCGGATCCTCTTGGACGGCATGGACATTCACGCCAAAAACGTTGACCCGGTGGCGATCCGGCGGCGAATCGGCATGGTGTTCCAGAAACCCAACCCCTTCCCCGCCATGTCCATCCACGACAACGTTATTGCCGGCTACAAGCTGAACGGGAGGCTCTCACGCGCCGATGCCGACGAGATCGTGGAGTCGAGCCTCAAGCGGGTGGCACTCTGGGACGAAGTGAAGGACCGCCTCAAAACCAACTCCATGGAACTTTCCGGCGGCCAACAGCAAAGGCTCTGCATAGCCCGAACCATTGCAGTGAAACCCGATGTCATCCTCATGGACGAGCCTGCCTCGGCCCTGGATCCCATTTCCACGCTAAAGATCGAAGAGCTGATCGAGGAACTGAAAGAAAAGTACACTATCATCATCGTCACGCACAACATGCAGCAGGCTGCCCGCGTGTCGGACGTGACTGCCTTCTTCTACCTGGGCGAGCTCATCGAATGCGACGAAACGAAGAAGATTTTCACCACGCCGGCCCAAAAACAGACAGAAGATTACATCACGGGACGGTTCGGGTAAACAGAGCCGACAGGCTAAGACCGCTGAAAGAGAGGGTAACGAGGTCCATATGGAACGGGAACACTTCAGCAAACAGTACGATGCGGAACTCAACGAAATAAGGGAAAAGCTCCTCACCATGGGAGGAAAGGTGGAGGTGATGCTTGCCAATGCCATGAAAGCCCTTGTGGACAGGGATTCGGAGCTCGCCCGAAGGACCATCGCCTTCGATCATGAAATCAACCATCTGGAGATGGAAATCGACGAGAAATGCCTTCAGGTTCTCGCCCTGCGTCAGCCCGCGGCCCGGGATCTCCGCTTTCTCACCCTGGCGCTCAAGATCGTGACCGACCTGGAGCGGATCGGCGACCAATGCGCGGCACTCGCCAAGCGGGCCATCGAACTCAACGAGGAACCCCCTCTCAAGCCATACATCGATCTCCCCCGCATGGCGAACTGGGCCTCCACTATGGTCAAGGAAGCGCTTGACGCCTTCGTGCGCGGCGACGACACCCTGGCCCTCAAGGTTTGCAGGGACGACCAGTTCGTCGACGATCTGAACGAACAGATTCAGCGCGAGCTCCTCACCTTCATGATGGGGGACCCGTCCACCATATCCCGCGCCATCAAAGTCACCTATGTCTCCAAGTGCATCGAGCGCGTCGCCGACCACGCCACCAACGTGGCCGAAATGGTCATCTTCATGGTCAAAGGGAAAGACGTACGACACATGACATCAACGTAATAGCTCCACCCCATTTATCTTTCTACAACACAATCCCCGGCCGCTTTATGAGCGCCGGGGATTCTTGTTTCCAGACGCATGCCTCTGTCGCTCACCCACCCTTCAATACAACACTATTTAATTGTTAATTTTTTATTTAACACATTTATTAAATATCACTACATGCTGTCACTCAATATCAGCGCGCTAAACACTATTTATAGCCACACTTAATTAACAACAAAAATGCCATTACCTCTTATTTTATCTTGAACATTAAAGACATATATGGTAGACGCCTAGTGTCATTTCTCTTACAGATCAATTGCGCCACGTCCTTCACATAGAAAGAGATTGTCTCCGTCGGTGCGTATATCCGGTAAAACGGAGACGAGATTTCACTTGATAGAGAACTCGCTGCTCTCACTTTGGAGACAAGGGCATGAGAGAGGACAAAAGGCCACCAATCCCGAACGGCAGCCGTCATTACCTGCAACTCCCCTACTGGGCGGTCTGCGCCGGCCTCCTCCTGACAGGAATTGCTGCCTACGGCAAATTGCCGGGCAACAGCTTCGTCAACTTCGACGACTCCCTCTATGTGTACGCCAACCCTGCTCTCTCGAAGGGATTCACCCCGGAGGGTTTGCGCTGGGCTTTCAGCTTCAGTAACGATGCCGCCTACTGGCATCCCTTGACGTGGCTTTCCCTGATGACAGATTTCACACTATTCGGGCTCAACCCGACTGCCTACCACCTTGTCAACCTCCTGTTTCACTTGGGTAGCGTTATCCTCCTCTTTGATCTTCTCCGGCGAATGACAAACCGGCTCTGGCCGAGCGCCTTTGTCGCTGCCCTCTTCGCGCTTCATCCCCTCAACGTAGAAGCGGTTGCCTGGGCGGCAGAACGCAAAACAGTTCTCTGCACCTTTCTCGGCTTTGCCGCCGTGCGGGCATATCTTCGCTATGTGCAGCGGCCTACGCCGCTCGCCTATGGAGTCGTCTTCCTCCTCATGGCCCTCGGGCTCATGGCCAAGCCGGTCCTTGTTACCCTGCCGGTGACGCTGCTCATACTCGATTATTGGCCGCTGGGAAGGCTCCAGACTGCTCAACACCTCGACACGTTGCCACGGATATCCCTTTCCCGGGCAGTACGGGAAAAACTTCCGCTTATGGGCCTCTCCATTGCCGCCCTCTGTCTCGCTCTCTACTCCGTCAGACACCAAGGAAGGCTCGTAGAGATATTCGACGCCCCCATCGGCAACCGACTGGCTAACGCGGCGGTGTCCTACACAGCCTATATCGGGAAGATGGTCTGGCCAACAAATCTGGCTGTCTACTACCCCCTCCACTCCTCCTATGGCTGGTTGCAGGTCGGTGGCGCAACGCTCATCCTGGTGGCCATCACCGTCTTCGTTTTCAGGCTGAGGAATAGACATCCCTGGCTCCTCATGGGCTGGCTCTGGTACTTGGTCACCCTTTTCCCCATGATTGGTCTCGTGAGGAATGGCCTATGGCCAGCC
>DATDMX010000498.1:0-2585 GCA_036518575.1 Geobacteraceae bacterium
ATTGCGGAGATCATCGAACGGCTTGGCGGTGAAACAATCGTGGAGCCGTTCAGTGGCCAGTGGGAGACACTGCGCACCGTCGATCCGCAGGGGGAAGGTTTCCTGCTCCTTCAGGAGAGGTAAGTCATGGAAGAATCAGAAAAAATAGGGCTTTGTCCCGTCCTACTCCCGGACGAATACCGGCTCCTCGTCGAACAGGCACCCATCATGATCTGGCGCTCGGGGACCGATGCCTTGTGCGACTACTTCAACGAACGGTGGCTCGACTTCCGCGGCCGGACCATGGAACAGGAGCTCGGCAACGGTTGGGCCGAGGGGGTCCATCCCGATGACTTCGACCACTGCCTCGCCATCTTCCGGACTTCCTTTGAAAAGAGGTCGGTCTTCGAGATGGAATACCGGCTCATGCGGCACGACGGCGAGTACCGGTGGATCTTCGACCGCGGGGTGCCCGTGTGGGACCGGGACAAAACGTTTCTCGGCTACGTGGGGAGCTGCACCGACGTCACCGAACGCGTGGAGGCCCAGGAAGCTCTTCGTCGTGCTCAAGAGGCCGAAATCCACACGCTGAAGGGGCTTCTCCCGATCTGCAGCGGCTGCAAGAAAATCAGGGACGATCACGGTTATTGGCAACTCGTCGAAGTCTACATTTCCGAGCATTCGGAGGCCGAGTTCACCCACGGCATCTGTCCGCAGTGCGTTGAAAGAATTTATGGCGATTTCCTGAAAAACCGGCAGGTGAAGAAGGACGACCCGTGATCATCGACGACATCATACTCGTGGCCAAGCTCGGCCTCATCTACTTCGTCATCCTCACCCTGGCGGCCTACCTGGTCCTGGCCGAACGGCGCGTCCTCGCCTGGATCCAGGACCGGAAGGGACCGAACCGGGTCGGTCCCCAGGGACTCCTCCAGCCCCTGGCTGATCTCATCAAGCTTCTCACCAAGGAGGATTTCCGACCGGCAGGAGCCGACCGGTGGCTCTTCTACCTCGCCCCGGCCATGGCGGCTATTCCCGCCATCATGACCTTTGCCGTCATTCCCTTCGGCGCCCCGGTCACCATCTTCGGCCACAGGGTGGCGCTCCAGGTGGCGGACCTCAACGTGGGGCTCCTCTTCTTTCTCGCCCTTTCCGCCATCGCCGTCTACGGCGTGGCACTCGGGGGGTGGGCGTCCAACTCCAAGTACGCCCTCCTGGGGTCCATCAGGGGGCTTGCCCAGCTCATCTCCTACGAGCTCTCCATGGGGCTCTCCCTTGTGCCGGTCGTGATGCTCGCCCGCTCCTTCCGTCTCTCGGACATCGTCGACGCCCAAGCCCAGATGCCCTTCATCGTCTACCAGCCACTGGCCTTCGTCATCTTTCTCATCAGCATCGCGGCCGAGTGCAAGCGGGTCCCCTTCGACATCCCTGAAGCCGAGGGGGAACTGGTGGCCGGCTTCCACACCGAGTATTCCGGCATGCGCTTTGGCCTTTTCTTCGTGGGGGAATACATCAACATCATCGTTCTCGGTGCCCTGGCGGCCACCTTTTTCCTCGGGGGCTGGCGCGGCCCCCTCCTGCCGCCCCCCGTCTGGTTTTCCCTGAAAGTCCTGGCGTTTGCATTCCTCTTCATCTGGGTGCGCGGCACCCTGCCCCGCCTTCGCTACGACCAGTTGATGCACCTTGGTTGGAAACTATTGACTCCGTTGGCATTGCTCAATATACTGGCTACCGGCTGGGTTCTCACACTGCGCTGAACCGACGTACCATCCGGGCTCGGAGGTTGTTCATAGGGGGTAGGCAGGCAGTTCTGATCAGAGGCGATGACATCAGAAAGGGGGAAGCTATGCAAAATGTGAATGCTCGGGACAAACACGGACACACGCCGCTCATCGACGCGGCCAAGGCTGGTGACGTTGAAGCGGTCACTGACCTCATCCACCGCGGGGCCGAGGTGGATGCGCAGAGCGAAAAAGGAAAGACGGCCCTCCATTATGCAGCTGCCAACGGCAATGTGGACGTGGTGAAGATCCTTCTGGAAAAAGGCGCCGCTGTCAACGTGCGTGACCGGGAGTGGCACACCCCCCTTATGCTGGCGGCCATCTATGGCTGCAATCACACCATCCAGGCCCTCATCAACGGCGGCGCCGATATCCAGGCCAAGACGATGGTGGGAAACACCGCCCAGATTTATGCCGAGAACAACCAGCACCCCCTGGCCCTCGCTCTCCTGAAGAAGGCCCTGCGTGCCAAGGAAGGAACTGCCTGAACAATCTCTTCCCCTCTCCTGAGAGGGCCGATGGCATCAGCCATCGGCCCTCTTTTTGTCTCCTTTCTCACGACTGACGTCGCGCCCTTTCACAAATCGCTTTTCCGTGTACAATGTAGTTGGTAATCCGGGCCTGGATCCCCATGGCTCGCGGATCAAGGGCATGACCGAAATGCCGGCACAGGGAGCACGCATAACCATGGGCGTAGGCGTCGACATCAAGGCTATCATCACGGGACTCTGGACCACCTGGAAACATATCCTGCGCCGGCCGGTAACCATCGAATACCCCGACGAAAAGCGGACGCCCGCCCCCCGCTTCCGGGCCCGCATCGTC
>DATDMX010000499.1:0-3561 GCA_036518575.1 Geobacteraceae bacterium
GAAAGAGAGGTCGGAGGCGTTGATGTCGGGGGGGAGGACCTCGATTCCCATCTCGCGGCAGTCGCTGATGTTCTTGATGACCTTGTCGGTGTTGCCCATGTCCTCGGTGAGAAGAGCGGCCATGAACTCCACCGGATAGTGGGCCTTAAGATAGGCAGTTTGGTAGGCGACGAGGGCGTAGGCGGCCGAGTGGGACTTGTTGAAGCCATACTCGGCGAACTTTGCCATGAGGTCGAAAATCGCCTCCGCCTTTTTCATGTCGATGGCGTTCTTTTTTGCCCCCTCAAGGAAGATATCCCGTTGCTTGGCCATCTCCGCAGGGTCCTTCTTCCCCATGGCCCGGCGCAGGAGGTCGGCGCCACCGAGGGAATAGCCTGCCAGGGTCCGGGCGATCTGCATGACCTGCTCCTGGTAGACGATGACCCCGTAGGTGTCCTTGAGGATCGGTTCCAGTTGCGGGAGGTCGTAGACGACCTTCTTCCGGCCGTGTTTCCTCTCGATGAAGTCGTCCACCATGCCGGACCCGAGCGGGCCGGGGCGATAGAGGGCGCAGACGGCGATGATGTCTTCGAAGCAGGAGGGCTTGAGCTTGGTGAGAAGCTCCTTCATGCCGGAGGATTCAAGCTGGAAGACGCCGGTGGTGTTGCCGGCCTGGAGGAGCTTGTAGCTCTCCTCGTCGTCGTCCCTCAACGCGGCGATGTCAAAGTCCGGGGTTTTGCCGACGCGGATCATTTTGACGGCATTGTTGATGACCGTCAGGTTCTTCAAGCCCAGAAAGTCGAATTTTACGAGTCCGATTTTCTCGACGTACTTCATGGAGTACTGGGTGGTGATGGAGCCGCTCTTCTGGTCCTTGTAGACCGGGCAGAACTCTTCGAGGACATCGGGGGCCACCACCACGCCCGCCGCATGGGTGGAGGCATGGCGGGTCAACCCTTCCAGGCAGAGGGCTGTGGTGAGAAGGTCACGTACCCGCGGGTCGGCGTCCGCCTGTTCGTTCAGCTTCGGCTCCTGTTTGAGAGCGTCTGCCAGGTTGATGCCGAGGACTTCGGGGACGAGCTTGGCGATCTTGTCCACCTCGCCGTAGGCCATGTCGAGCGCCCGGCCCACGTCGCGAATGACGCCTCTGGCTGCCATGGTACCAAAGGTGATGATCTGGCAGACCTTGTCGCGCCCATACTTCCCGGTGACGTACTGGATGACCTCCTCGCGCCGGTCCTGGCAGAAGTCGACGTCGATATCAGGCATGGATATACGTTCAGGGTTGAGAAAACGCTCGAAGAGGAGATTGTACGGGATCGGGTCGAGGTCGGTGATACGGATGGCGTAGGCAACGAGCGATCCGGCAGCCGAACCCCTTCCCGGGCCGACGGGGATGCCGTGGTCCTTGGCCCAGTTGATGAAGTCGGCGACGATGAGAAAATAGCCGGGAAATCCCATCTGCTTGATGCAGTCGAGCTCGATGCGCAGTCGGTCTCGATACCCCTGCTCCTGTTCCGGGGTGAGGTCGGGGTTCTTCACCCGGACCGAGACGAGCCGCTCATCCAGGCCTGCCCACGCCTGTTCTTCCAGAACGTCGTCGAGGCTCTTGTCGGCCGGTTTGGTGTACTGGGGGAAATGATAGGTCTTGAAATCGAATTCCAGGTTGCAGCGCTCGGCGATGCGGACGGTGTTCGTGAGCGCCTCCGGGGCGTAGGAGAATGCTGCCGCCATCTCCTCCGGAGACTTGACGTAGAACTCATTGGCTGAAAAATGCATCCGCGTCGGGTCATTCATCGTCTTGCCGGTCTGGATGCAGAGAAGCACCTCGTGGGCTCGCGCGTCGTCCCGGTTGAGGTAGTGGCAGTCGTTGGTGGCCACGAGGGGGAGCCCAACTTCTTTTGCCACCTCCAGAAGCCGCTCGTTGGCAATCGTCTGCTCGGGGAGGGTGTTTTCCTGGAGCTCGATGTAGTAGCGGCCGGGGAAATGTTCATCATACCAGCGGGCTACCGCCACTGCTTCTTCCATGTGATTGCGGCCGCAGCAGTAAGCCACTTCCCCCTTGAGGCAGGCTGAGAGGGCAATCAAGCCATCGCTGTGGGCTGCCAGCAGCTCTTTGTCAACGCGAGGGCGGCGGTAGAACCCCTCCTTGAAGCCCGCAGAAACGAGGCGGGAAAGATTCTTGTACCCCTGCATGTTCTCGCATAGGAGAACGAGGTGGTAATTGGACGTGCCGCCATTTCCCGCATCCTTGGCAGACCGGGCCCCGGGTGCTACATATACTTCACTGCCGATGATTGGCTTTACTCCGGCAGACTGGCATTTGAGATAGAATTCCATGGCGCCGAACATGTTGCCATGATCGGTAATCGCCACGGCAGGCATCCGGTGCTCCTTGACCTTTTTTACCAGGTCGCCAAGCCGGATGGCACCATCGAGGAGGGAGTACTGGGTGTGAAGGTGAAGGTGGACAAATTCCGCGGACTCGTGCATAGACCCTTCTGGAGCGAGAGGAGTCGCGGTTGAGGAAGACGACTCCTTTTTAGTGTGGCTAAAATATTTTGTAATTATGACATGAAAGCGGCAAGAGTGTCAATAACGGCGCTGTGTGACTCCATGATATCCAAGATATGGGCTGGGGAGATTTAAAACGACTGAAAAATCGGACTGTTTCTAGGCTGTCAGCTCTATTGACGGATAGGCGGATCTCGCGATAACCGGGAGTCGCTATGCAGGTGTGCGGTTTGAAAACACTTGACGGGTGGAGACACTTTTGCTATAAAAAATTTTCCGCCGTTCCGGGGCGGCATCGGTATTTCGGGCTACGGTATTTGAATTCAAATAGTGGGGTGTCGCCAAGCGGTAAGGCACTGGACTCTGACTCCAGCATTTCCAAGGTTCGAATCCTTGCACCCCAGCCAACTACCTAACTCACATAGCTGAGGTTTATCGTATTTTCATATATCGGTCCCATCGTCTAGCGGTTAGGACACCGGCCTTTCACGTCGGTAACAGGGGTTCAAGTCCCCTTGGGATCACCATCTTTACTGACAGTAATTCTTTTCGCAAGGAATTGCTGTTTTTTTTTGTTTGAGTGAAATTACTCGACAATTCCGCGTGTTCGTGGATTTCGTTGCTAACTAACCGGGGTAAAGGGATGCGAAGATGAGGGGTTTTGGCAAAGTTGTTACCCTTTTCATGGTACTTGCGTTGTTCGTGGCTGTTTCTCACGCAGCCGAACCCAAAGAGGCAAGTACGCCTGACGAGGGGGTTTACCTCGGCGAATATAAACAGGGGATACCTCTGGGAGATTTGTCCGGCGATGGCGGCATATCTCTGGACGAAGGTGGCAGGACGGCAGGGAAAATTGCTCCCTTCGACAATAAGCTGCCCACTTTTGAGATAGGCAAGGAAAAAGGGAAACAAACGCCGGACTACAAAACAACGCAGCCGGAATCTCCCCAGAAGAAGGCCAAAATTACCCTGAAAGCGGAACCGGGCGATGGCCTCATCGGTCTATCATGGCGAGTCACGGGGGTGCAGCAAAAGCCAGGGGATCAGCCGCTGAAGTTCACGATTTTC
>DATDMX010000500.1:0-3464 GCA_036518575.1 Geobacteraceae bacterium
AGAAACCCGGCCTGGAGGGACAGAAAGCTGACCGACTGGGCCATTCCCTGGAAGAACATGATCCCCATGAGCGCCCACGGCGAAGAGACCAGGCTCATGGCGATAACGAGAACAACGCACCAGACCGTGCTGTGGAGAAAAAGAGTGCGGGCTCCGAAACGGTCGACGAGGAGCCCTGACGGGACGATGATGAGCATCCGCCCTACCCCGCTCACCCCGGCGATCAGGCCGAGCTGCACCGTCGAAGCACGCAGGGAGATGGCGTAGAGGGGAATAGCAAGTTGGAGAATGCCGGTGGCGCAGCCACAGAGAAAGTTCAGCGAGAGAAAACTTGGCAGGCCATGGCGGGGCTGTTCATCTGCTTCGTCGGTGAAGGATCGCATGCGACGAGGCTTAACGGCCACCGACGAGCCGCGCCAATTCAACGAGGCGGCGGGAAAAGGCGGCCTCATTGTCGTACCAGGCAACAACCCTGACAAGGTTACCGCCGGTGACTGTCGTAAGAGTAGCGTCCACAACGGCGGAATGATCATCACCATTGTAGTCCGAAGAGACGAGCGGTACCTCGCTATGGGAGAGGATCCTCCTGAGTTCGCCACGTGCCGCTTTCTTGAAGATGGCGTTGACCTCCTCCGTGGTGGTTGAACGACTGACGGTCACGGCAAGATCGATAAGGGAGACGTTAGGGGTAGGCACGCGTATGGACATACCGTCGATCTTCCCTGCAAGCCCAGGGAGTACCCGGTAGAGCGCCCGCGTTGCCCCGGTTGTGGTCGGCAGCATGGTCATCGCCCCGCCCCTTGCGCGGCGAAGGTCAGTGCGGGGCGTATCGAGGAGCGGCTGCCCGTTGGTATAGGAATGCACCGTAGTGAAAAGCCCCCGCTCGATGCCCAGCGTATCGTCGATAACTTTAAGAACAGGCGCAAGACAGTTGGTTGTGCAGGAGGCATTGGATAGTATTCGATGGTGTGTTGAGTCCAGTTCCCCGTGGTTAACCCCGAGGACGACTGTCAGATCTGGATCGGCGGACGGCGCCGTTATCACGACCCGTCCCGCCCCGGCTTCGAGGTGACGGGATGCCTGGGCACGTTCGGTGAAGACTCCGGTTGCCTCCATTACGAGGTCGATCTTCTCGGCACGCCACGGCAGCTCTCCAGGATGCCGAAATGAATAATAGGGAATCCGTCTGCCTCCCACCACAAGTGCGGCGTCGTCATGTCCCACCTTCCACCGCGAGGTGCCGGCCACCGAGTCGAAACGCAGAAGATGAGCCGCGGTGGCAGGGTCGGCGAGATCGTTGATCGCCGCAATTTCCAGTGCGCGTGTTCGCCAGGCCCTGCGAAAAAATGCCCTGCCGATCCTGCCAAAACCGTTTATTGCCACCCTGAGAGGCACCAACCCTATTCTCTCCTTCAGGCTGCCTGCTCGGTTTCGGCTTGCCCCAGGAACCTGATCAGTTCCACTCCGGCGGGACTGGGTGATTTTCTGAAATCGATGATTTTGATCTCGATCGGTTCGACCCGGTAGAATACCTGCTCAACCAGATCACCTCGCGCCGCCCGCTCCTGATAACGAAGGTTCCTGGCCCCGATGAGTCTGATTATGTGCTCCTGACTGGCCTTGTCGTCTATTCTCACGGCAATGCCCGAGACGGTCATATTTATGAATGTCCTGAGATTCTGCTTTTCGTGCTCGAAGAGAATAGAGACATAGGGATTTGCTTCGATGTGCCGCACCTTGTCCGTATCCTTGTGGGTCGAAAAGACCGGTGCAATCCCTTCGGCGGCAAATGCCGCCATGGTCCTCAGCGCCGGCTTGCCGTCGGCGACCGTCGCCAGAACCATAAAGCGAGTCGCGTTGAGGTAACTGGAAATTCGCGCATTATCGAGAGTCATATTCATTCCTCCCTCTTAGAGTTTACGAAAAAGCTCTAGGTTACGGGACACTGGAGCCATCGTGTCCCTGCTGTGAAACCGATATATTCCCAGTTGTGGCACGAAAAAGAAAAACCGGAGGCCTCGCACGTTGCTCTATGCAAAACCTCCGGTTTGACCGGTCGGCCATTAAGTCTACAGACTTAATAGACTAACTACACGTTATCTCCCATAAAGTCAATCTTTATTTTTTCATGTAAAGAATTCCCCGAGTCCACAGTGCGGAATAGAGAACGTTCACCCGATCCAAAGCCCCTCCAATCGGACTTGTATGCCCTTCGGCGTACGGTTCAGATAATTCACCAGACCACTGTGCCGCCACTGAAGCATGCACATGCTGGGCTGGAAATAGTAGCGCATGCCGATCCTGATATCGACCCGTGCCTGGGTGATCATCCCCTCGTAGCCTTCGGCGCTGTAGTAACCGAGGTCCTTGAACCCCTTCTCCCGTGGTCCCAGGGGACCCGTCACGCACCAGACCAGCACACCGGTGCGCCGGTCAACCTCCATGAGCACCCCGCAGTGGGTAATGGGGCATCCGCACGACATACCGAGAGGACGACCGATGACAATATCGCCGGGGACGAGCTCCAACTCCCGGCAGATGAGCGGATTGTGAGGAAGGATAATCTCCCTTGGTCCCGGCTCCTCGGGAAAGTGCTCAAGGTAGAAGTCGAATTCCCGATCGAGGGAGTCGCGCCAGAGCGCGCCGTCTCCTGCGACCGGGGCGGTCATGGTCGCTCCGTCGCCGCAGGCGCCGCACGCACTCCCCATTTCAACGCAGCTGCGAGACTCCCGGCGGCCCGGCACGACGTTATCAGCCAGATGGATGCACCGCTCCACAAGAGCCGGGTTGTCGGTAAGACGAAGGGCGAATTCGCTGCACAGCCGAAAGCCACACAGGCCGCAGTTCAGGCCGGGAAGATCGTCAGCGCTCCAGGTTTGTTGAATGTGTTCCATGGCAAGGCTCCTTTTCAGGCAGATCGTGTGCTCAGCCGGCATAGACCGTCGACTATGCCGGGGAAGACGGTGAGAAACCGTTCGACCTCTTCGTCGGTAGTGAAGCGGCCGAGGGTTATGCGGAGCGAGCCGCGTGCACGTATCGGGTCATATCCCATTGCCGTCAGAACATAGGACGGCTCGCTCCGGTGGTTGGCACTGCAGGCACTGCCGGTGGAGACGGCAACGCCCGCCTCGTCGAGAGCGAGGAGGAGACGAATGGCATCCCCCTCCTGGCCTGCGATCCCGATGCAAAGATGCCCGGGAAGCCGGCGATGCCGGTGACCAATAAGGTAGGAGGCCGGCACCGAACGCGCCAGGGCGGTGATGATCCGCTCCCTCAGTTGCACGAGCCGTGCTGCCTCGGTGGTCATCTCCCGCCGGGCGATGGCGGCTGCAACGCCCAGGCCAACGATCCCGGCGACGTTCTCCGTGGCGGAGCGCAGCCCCTGTTCCTGGCCACCTCCGTAAACGATGGGTCTGAGTTCGACCCCACGGCGACGGTAAAGTGCTCCGACCCCCTTGGGGCCG
>DATDMX010000501.1:0-2025 GCA_036518575.1 Geobacteraceae bacterium
CTGATTTCCTGTTCGACCATACGAGTTCGTCTGTCAGGATCCTCAGTACGGTATGGGCACTTTTCATCTATGTCAGTGGAATATCGCTCCTCTGCAAGGTTGTGGCCGATCTGCGCAGGAGGCGCCGAGACGCGGGGTACCGAAGCGCCCCCTGGCTGAAATGTTTCGTGCTTCTTTTTTCCGCCCTCGTCATCAACTATCTGTTCATTACCGTTTCCACACTCGGGCACCACATCAACATCATGATGCCACGCCTTATGTATATGAACATTCTGGCCGCAATCATCCTTATTTACGTGGCAGTCGAAGAGTCGTTCCGTCCGGCTTTCGCGAACGTCGGCCGCTACCTTCGCACCCCTCGCACGCACGTATCGTAAGCCCCAGCAGTATCAACATGAGTCACGCCAAACCAAATAAATGAGTTGCAAAGAAAATTCTAACCTGATATAAAAGGCAAAAAAGATATCTATAGTCTTTTATGCGTCGCAAGGAGAAGTGAGGAGGAAAACGATGACAAAGTACGGTGCGGCAATCCTTAAGGTGGCGATGGTGTTCTTTTTCTGTGCCATGGGTGAGACCACGGCTCATGCTGCGGGAACGATAATCTTTGACGAAGGGCATGGTGAGCGGTTTGTAACCGGGAACAACGGCCCTCTCGACCTTTCTTCGCTGGCGGACGTCTTTCGGCGCAAGGGATTGACTGTCAAACCGATTGCCGGACCGCTTGATGATGGTGCTCTTGCCGCGGCTGATGGCATTGTGATCTCGGGCCCGTTCTCTCACCTCACGCAGGCTGAAATAGACAGCATCCTTCGTTTTATGGACCGGGGGGGGGAGCTGGCGGTCATGCTCCATATAGCAGAGCCCGCGGCCGAGCTTCTTCATACGCTGGGAGTTGATTTTTCGAACCGCATCATTCATGAGCAGAGCGATGTCGTTGACAACGATTCCGCCAACTTCCGTGTAACACGCTTCGAGTCCCATCCGCTTTTTGCCGGAGTCAAGCGCTTTACCATCCATGGCGGCTGGGCTCTCGCCGGTTTTGCCGAAGGCGCCCGGGCCATCGCCTCCACCAGCCCGAGTGCGTGGGTGGATCTGGACGGCGACGGGAAGCTTTCTGCGCAAGACGTCATGGAGTCCTTCGGGGTAGTGGTGACAGGGAGTCACGGGAAGGGAGCGTTTGTCGTCTTCGGCGATGATGCCATTTTCCAGAACAAGTTTCTCGACGACGACAATGGAGTGCTGGCGGGAAACCTTGCCACCTGGTTTAGCGGAATCGAGCGGGGTGGTGGCAGGAAAGGCGGCGTTTCAGGGGATACCCCGTAGGATTCGTCCCGTATCGTTGGCAGCCTCCCTGGGAAGAGTGCCACAAATGTAGGGGGCAAGCCGTGCGCTTGCCCCTTTTTGTTTTCAGGGCGACAGGGCGAATTGGAATGTGACGGTTGAAGGCCGGCCGTGGGGAGGCGGGAAGGTTCTTTCCGAGAAGGTCACCACACCGTCCTGCCCGACGAGGACAACGGTGGAAGAGCGGGTGCCGTATTCCTTGCCCCGGATAAAGACGGGGGCGAGGCGCCGTTCCAGCTCGATTCCCACGCCGGTGTCGGGAAGGAGCGAGTCCTCGGGCTGCATGCGGTCGGCAAGAAGAGCGAAGAGGTCCCGGGGAAGAAGCAGTGCACCCGAGGCGATATGTCGTGCGAGTTCCTCCTTGCCACGGACAACCTTGGGCCACGGGGTGTCGGGGAGATGGTTGGAGATGCCGTGAATTCCGGGCGGGAGTTCGGGGGGAAGCTCTGCTCGATTGGAGTAAACAGCCAGGCGGTCCGCGGTGCCGAAAAGGAGGTTGAAACCGTTGTATTGTCCCCCTTCGAGGTCGAGACGCTGCCGGAAAGTGGCAATGTCCGCGTCCCCCTGGAGGAAGTCGCTCACCAGTCGACCCCGTGAGGGCGCCGAGGGGTGGTGGCGATGGGGTTCGCGGAAGTTGGTGAGGGCTGCAAAGCGACCCGTGGTCGTCATCCCGAGCCATGT
>DATDMX010000502.1:0-9066 GCA_036518575.1 Geobacteraceae bacterium
GGCCTTGCGCAGGAGAAAGATGCGGCAGTCGACGCATGGGTTCATCCCCTTGCCGTAGCCGTGCTTGGGGTTGCGCACGATCTCCAGGTAGTCGACCCCCTTGTTCATGACCTTGATGGGGATGCCGAATTCCTGGGCGACGCGGACCGCCTCGGATTTGCAGCCGGCGTTTTTGCCGGTGCAGGTGCAGAAGGGGGAGGTAAAGTTGAGGGCTTCGACGCGGATTCCCTGGTCAAGCATGACCTTTACGGCCAGGGTGGAGTCGAGCCCGCCGGAGAGGAGGGCGAGGGCTTTGCGTTGCATGGTTAGCTCCTGTGGCGCCATAACGGACGGAAGAGGGGGGAGGGCCGCGTTACGGGACCGCTTGTTTCTGCCGTGCCGCAGCACGGTCGTTACGCCGAAAACGAAAAGGCTCACCGCGATGGCGAGCCTTTTTCCGTTTGAATAAATGGTCGGGGCGAGAAGATTCGAACTTCCGACCCCCTGCTCCCGAAGCAGGTGCGCTACTAGGCTGCGCTACGCCCCGACATGGCCTTTATAGCCGCTCGGAAACGTTTTGTCAATAACATAAAGGTGAAGGGGCCGGAAAAAACGTTGTCATTGCCCTGGCTCCATGCTACAAAATAATGTTTGCTTCCACGGCTGCCAAAGGGAGAAGGCGCATGGCCTACCGAGACCTGCAGGCGTTTCTCGCGCGACTGGAAGAGGAGGGTGAGCTTCGGCGCATCGGCGTCGAGGTCGACCCGATCCTGGAACTCGCCGCCGTCACCGACCGGGTCTGCAAGGTGCCCGGCGGAGGGGAGGCACTCCTCTTCGAGCGGGTGAAGGGAAGCCCCTTTCCGGTGGCGACGAACCTCTTCGGTTCCTCCCGACGGCTCTGTCTGGCGTTGGAGGTTTCCGATCTCGATGCCTTGTCCCGCCGCATGGAGGAAGCTCTCGTTTCACTACCCCCGAGGCGGAAGAGCCCTCGCTCCGGCTGGCCTGAGTTTGCCGGCTTCGCTCCCCGCATCGTGACCTCGGGACTCTGCCAGGAAGTCGTGGACGAACACCCCGATCTGGCCCTCTACCCGTTTCTCAAGAACTGGCCGGGCGACGGCGCACCGGCAAGCGAGGGCCGCTTCATCACGCTGCCCCTCGTTGTGAGCCGCGACCCGGAAACGGGAGCGGCCAACTGCGGCATGTACCGGGTGGAGCTCTACGACGGGACGAGCGCGGGGATTCACTGGCGCTCCGCAAGCGGAGGGGCCACACACTCTCGTGCCCACTGCCGACGGGGCGAGCGGATGCCGGTTGCCGTGGCCATCGGTGCTGACCCGACTATCATCCATGCCGCCACGATGCCGTTGCCGGAGACCGTGGACGAGATGGCCTTCGCCGGGTTCCTCCGCGGCGCACCCGTGGAGCTTGTGCGCTGCGTGACGAACGACCTCCTCGTTCCCGCCCATGCGGAACTGGTGCTCGAAGGTTTCATCGAGCCGGGCGACGAGCGGCAGGGGGGGGATTTCGGCAACCACACCGGCTACTACTCCCCCGGGGGCAGGGTGCCTGTCCTGCGCGTGAGTGCCGTCACCCGGCGCCGCGCCTGCATCTGCCCGGCGACGGTGGTGGGTCCTCCCCCCATGGAGGACTGCTGGCTCGCGCGGGCGACAGAGCGGCTCCTTCTCCCTCTCCTGAGGCGGGAGCTGCCGGAGATCGTCGACATCAACCTCCCCTTCGAAGGGATATTCCACGGCTGCGCCGTCGTCGCCATGGCAAAGCGTGGCCCCGCCCATCCCCGCCGGGTGATGGAGCGGCTCTGGAGCGGCGGCTGGCTGCGGGACGCCCGCCTCCTCGTGATGGTGGACCAGGACGTGGATGTGAGGGACCTCGCGCGCGTGGCGTGGAAGGTCATCAACAACGTCACCTGGAGCCGGGATCTGGTGCTCCCGTCTCTCGCGGCCGACGGGGGAAAGCTCGGCATCGACGGGACGAGGAAACGCTCCCGGCGCGGGGGAGAGGACGTCGTCATGAGCGGGGACATAACGAGGATGGTGGACACACGGTGGCGGGAGTACGGTTTCTGACAATTTTGCGCAACAAGTTTGGTCTTCTGGCACTCTGTGCCTTCGTGCTCACCGTTTCCGGCTGCTACCACATGCGGTTCACGCCGGCCCCCCTCGACACGGTGGAATTTGTGGTCCCGAAGCCCAAGGAGGACCTCTTTTCTCGCGCCGAGGGGCTTCTCGCCGATGACGGTTTCAGCGTGGTGAGGCGTGATCCCGACGCGGGCATGATCGAGACCGACTACCACTTCTTCTACAAAGAGACCGGGGCCCAGCAGCCGATCGAGGGGCGCGACTACTACTACCGGTTGCGTGTGCGGCTGGAGGATGCGCCGGGGGGGACGCGGGTCAGGGTGGAGGTGGCGGCGCTGGAGTTGCGCACCCACTATGTCTACGACGAGAACGGCGGCATCAATCAGCTGACGAAGAGATACCCCTACGAGAACTACCCCAGCATGTTCGACCTGACGTTGGTGAGCAGGGAACTGCGCCGGGTCGGTCAGATATTTCGGCGCTCACTCCTCTGACCGTCTGCCAGGAAACGTGAACTTCATGGAATCGGGAACGCTTATTACGATGAACATCTTCAGCCGGGCGAAGGTCTTCCTCGAGATGATCAAATTCGCCCACACCATTTTCGCACTCCCCTTCGCCCTCACCGGAGCGCTCCTCGCCGCCCGTGGCATCCCTTCGGGCAGCCAGATCTTCTGGATCATCATGGCCATGGTGGGGGCGCGCACCGCGGCCATGGGGCTTAACCGTCTCATCGACGCCGAGATTGACGCCGAGAACCCCCGCACTGCCGGCAGGGCGATTCCCGCCGGGTTGATCGGCAAGGGGACGGTGACCCTCTTCGTGCTCCTCTCGGTCGCACTTCTACTCGTGGCCGCGGCGAACCTCAACCGGCTGTGCCTCTATCTCGCACCGGTGGCCCTTTTCTTCCTCGTCCTCTACTCCTACTGCAAACGCTTCACGGCCTTGGCCCACGTGGTGCTGGGGGTGTGTCTTGCCGCCGCCCCGCTGGGGGCCTGGATCGCCATCCGCGGTGGGGTAGAGCTCGCCCCGCTTTTCCTGGCTGCCGCGGTCCTCTTCTGGGTTGCGGGCTTCGACATCCTCTACGCTCTCCAGGATCTCGACTTCGACCGCCGGCGTGGCCTCCACTCCATTCCGGTGCGCCTCGGGGTGCGGGGCTCCCTCTGGACCGCCCGCATCTTCCACCTCGTCATGGTCGGTTTGCTGGCCGCCCTGCCGGCCCTTCTTCCCCTGGGGACATTCTACCTCGCCGGCCTCGGTGGGGCTGCCGCCATGCTTCTCTACGAGCATCTCCTCCTGTGGGGGGGGGATCTCTCCAAGCTGGATGCCGCCTTCTTCACCATGAACGGCTGGATCAGCGTGGTGCTCTTCGCATTCACCGCAGCCGACGTGCTGGCGCGCTAGGGGGGGGGATGAGAGAGAAACGGATCGTTCTTGCCATCACCGGGGCTTCCGGTGCCGTGTACGGCCTGCGGCTGGGGCGCGAACTCCTGCGCGCGGGCGTGAAGCTCACCTTCCTCGTGAGCGCCCCGGCCTTCGCCGTCCTCAAGGAAGAGTGCGGCCTCGACTGGCAGGGAGAGCCGGAAGAGGTGACGCTTCGCCTCACCGAGTACTTCCGGCCGGCGGCCGGCCAGCTCGACTACTTCGCCGCCGACGATTTGTTTGCCCCCATCGCCAGCGGCTCCCGGGCTCCCGACGCCATGGTGGTCTGTCCCTGCTCCATGGGAAGTCTCGCCCGCATTGCCGCGGGGCTTTCGGAGGGGCTCATGGAGCGGACCGCCGACGTGGTCATGAAGGAGGGGCGCGCCCTCGTCCTCGTCCCCCGCGAGACACCCCTCTCCGCCATCCACCTGGAAAACATGCTGAAGCTCGCCCGGCTCGGGGTGCGGATCGTGCCCGCCATGCCCGCCTTCTATCACCGGCCGGCAGCCGTCGATGACCTGGTGGATTTCGTTGCGGGAAAGGTCCTCGACCAGCTGGGGGTGGAACACGGGCTCTTCACACGGTGGGGAGAGGAGCAGCCATGAGCTCTCTTGACGCCATCGCGGAAAAGGTCCGGGCTGGCGAGCGCATCAGCGACGACGATGCCCTTGCCCTCTACCGCTCCCGGGATCTCCTCGCGGTGGGGGAACTCGCCGCCCTCGTGAACGAGCGACGGAACGGCCGCCGGGTCTTTTTCAACGTCAACCGCCACATCAACCACACCAACATCTGTGTGAACCGCTGCCGGTTCTGCGCCTTTTCCCGCACGGCGGACGAGCCGGGGGCCTACTGTTACGACCTGGACGAGATCCGCAACCGCGCCGCCGAAGCCCTCGCCCAGGGGGCGACCGAGATCCACATGGTGGGGGGGCTTCATCCCGACCTTCCCTTCGAGTTCTACCTCGACATGCTCAGGACCGTGCGCTCGGTGTCGCCATGGCTCCACATCAAGGCGTTCACCGCCGTGGAGATCGATTACCTGGCGCGGCTCACCGGCCTCAGCGTGGCCGAGACCCTGGCGGAGCTCAAAGAGGCGGGGCTCGGGTCCCTTCCCGGCGGGGGCGCCGAAATCCTGCGCCGAGAGGTGCGCGACCAGCTCTGTCCGGAGAAGATTTCCGGCGAGCGCTGGCTTGAGGTGATGGCCGAGGTGCACGGGGCAGGGCTCAAATCCAACGCCACCATGCTCTATGGCCACATCGAGTCATACGAGGACCGGGTGGACCACATGCGGCGGCTGCGCGAGCTTCAGGACGCGACCCGTGGCTTCCAGGTCTTCATTCCCCTTGCTTTCCAGGCGGAGAACAATCCGCTCGGGCACCTGAAAAACCCCCTGAGCGGCGGCGTCGACGACCTCAAGACCCTGGCCGTCGCCCGCATCTACCTCGACAACTTCGCCAACATCAAGGCCTACTGGGTCATGCTCGGCGAGAAGATCGCCCAGACCGCGCTCTGCTTCGGGGTGAACGATCTGGACGGCACCGTCGTGGAGGAAAAGATTGGCCACGACGCCGGCGCCTCCTCTCCTCAGGCCATGGGGCGCGACGACATCGTTGCCCTCATCCGCACGGCAGGGCGCATTCCGGTGGAGCGCGACACGCTCTACAACGAGCTGAGGGTTTACTGATGCCGGCAGACATTCTTGCCAGAACTGCGCAGGGCTTACCCCTTTCCCGAGCCGAGGCCCTCAAACTTCTCACCGAGGCCGACGTGCTTGCCGTGGGAAAAGTGGCGGACGGAATTCGCCGGCGCCTTCATCCCGACAATCTCGTCACCTTCGTGGTGGACAGGAACGTCAATTACACCAACGTTTGCGAGTCCAAGTGCCGCTTCTGCGCCTTCTACCGCGAGGAGGGGATGGCGGACGCCTATCTCCTCGCCGAGGAAGATATCTATGCCAAGATCGCGGAACTCGTGACGGCCGGCGGGACGCAGCTCCTCATGCAGGGGGGGCTCCACCCGGGGCTCGGCATCGAGTGGTTCGAGAAGCTCTTCCGCGAGATCAAGGCCCGCTTCCCGTCGGTACAGAACCACTCCCTCTCGCCGGCGGAGATCACCCACATCGCCCAGGTTTCCGGGCTCGCCGTGCCCGAGGCGCTCCGGCGCCTGAAGGAGGCGAGTCTCGACTCGGTACCCGGCGGCGGGGCGGAAATCCTCGTGGACAGCGTGCGGCAGGAGATATCGCCCAAGAAGATCGGCTGGGAGGGGTGGGCCGCCGTCATGCGGGAGGCGGCGCGCCTCGGGATGTCCACCACCGCCACCATGATGTTCGGCAGCCGCGAGAAGCCGGCGGACATCGTGGAACACCTCTTCCGCGTGCGGGAGCTCCAGGATCATGGGGGCTCCTTCACCGCCTTCATCCCCTGGACCTTCCAGCCCGGGAACACGGAGCTCGGGGGAAAGACCGCCACGGGCGTCGAGTACCTCAAGGTCCTGGCGCTTTCCCGCATCGTCCTCGACAACATCGCTAACGTCCAGGCCTCTTGGGTGACCCAGGGGGCGAAGATGGCCCAGGTGGCGCTTTTCTTCGGTGCCAACGATCTCGGCGGCACCATGCTGGAGGAAAACGTGGTGGCGGCCGCCGGCTGCCGCTTCCGCATGAGCCTGGAGGAGATGGTGGGGCTCATCAAGGGGGCCGGGTTTCACGCCGCCCAGCGCACGACCCTCTATCGCACCGTCAGGGAGTGGTAAGAAAGGATACGAACAGTAATCATGTCAGCGGTACACCCCGAAATCATCACCTCTACTCCGCACCTTGCCCGTTTCGTGGCGGAGATCGGCAACGAGCCGGTCATCGCCTGCGACCTGGAGGCCGACTCCCTTCACCATTACCAGGAAAAGACGTGTCTCATCCAGATCGCCACCCCCGGCCGGACGGCCGTCGTCGACCCGCTTGCCTTCACCGACCTCTCGCCGCTCGCGGCCATCTGTGCCGATCCGGCAGTGCGCAAGGTGTTCCACGGCGCCGATTACGACATCCGCTCCCTGTACCGCGATTTTGCCATCGAGGTGAACAACCTCTTCGACACCATGATCGCCTGCCAGTTTCTGGGGGAGAACGAGGTGGGGCTTGCGGCAGTAGTGCGGAAACGCTTCGGCGTTGAGCTCGACAAACGCTTCCAGAAGGCGGACTGGAGCAAGCGGCCGCTCACGGCCGACATGCTCGCCTACGCCGTGGAGGACACGACTCTTCTCATCGAGCTCCAGCGCCAGCTGGAAGAGGAGCTCAAGGCCAAGGGGCGGCTTGCGTGGGTGGAGGAGGAATTTGCGCTTCTCTCACGGGTGCGGGCGGCGGCACGCTCGGCCGAGCCCTTCTATCTGCGTTTCAAGGGGGCGGCCAGGATGGACCCCCGCACCCTTGCCGTCCTGGAGGAGCTCCTGCGCAGGCGTGACGAGCGGGCGAAGGGGGCGGACCTCCCGCCGTTTAAGGTCATCGGCAACGACGTCCTGCGGGAAACGGCGGAGAAAAAGCCGCGCAAGGCGGCCGACCTCGGGACGATCCCCGGTTTTTCCGCCAAGCTCGCCGAGCGCCACGGGCGCTGGGTTCTGGCGGCGGTGGCTGCCGGGCTGGCTCTTCCAGCCGCAGAGCTTCCCAGCTACCCGCGCCCTCCGCGGCCGGAAAAGGAGCCGGACCGCGACGAGCGGTTGAAGCGCCTCAAGGCATGGCGGGAGGCGAAGGCCCGCGAGCTCGGCATGGAGCCGGGCATCCTGGCGAATAACGCTCTTCTCGAAGAGGTAGCGGAGAAGGTGCCCCGCGCGGCGGCGGAGCTTGAGGCGGTGGATGGAATGAAGGGGTGGCAGAGAAAGGCGCTCGGCCCCGAACTCCTGGCGCTCTTGGCGCGAGGGTAGCAGCCTCTGCGCAGGGGGATTACTTTTCGCCGAAGAGGTCGAACTCCTCGTCTCCCTTCCCTGTTGCCGGCGCGGTGGCCGCGGTCGCGACGGGGGCCCTCCCCGCTTCGTGGGGGAGGATGAGGGGGCGGATCCTGAACGACTTCTTGTGGGCCGCAAGATCGGTACCGCACTTCCTACAGCTGTCGAGGTATTCGAAACTGTTGTAGCCGCACTTCGGGCATTTCATGGCGTGCCTCCTTTGCCCCGGGCTCGCCTAGCCCACATCCCCCCACACGAACTGGAGAATGGCGAGCAGGGCGAGGCCGGCGGTCTCGGTTCGCAGGATGCGTCTGCCGAGGGTCACGGGAACGAAGCCCGCGGCCTGCGCCCGCTTCGCTTCCTCCACGGTAAATCCCCCCTCGGGCCCGATGAGAACGGCCACCGAGCCCGGCTCCGGCAGCTGGGCCAGCATCTCCTTCAGTCCCCGTTCCCGTTCTTCTTCCCACAGTAACAATTTAACAGGGTGATGGGCCGTGCGCAACACCTCGTCAAGGTCAGCCGCGAGCGATACCTCAGGGACGCTCGCCCGGCCCGACTGGCGGGATGCCTCCCGCACGATCCGGCGCCAGCGCTCGAGGCGTTCCTCCCGCTGGTCGGGGGGGATGCGTACCACCGTGCGCCGGGCCGCGAAGGGAACGATGGCCGTGGCGCCGAGTTCCGTGCCCTTCTGCAGGATGAAATCGAGCTTTTCTCCCTTGGGAAGCCCCTGGTAGAGGGCGATGCGCACCCCCTTCTCGGGGATGGCGGTCAGTCCTTGATCCTCTTCCAGCGTGACGACGAGGTTAGTGCGACCGATCTCCGTCACGATGCCACCCCGCTCCCTTCCCCGGCCGTCAGCCAGAAGTACCCGTGCCCCCGCCTTCAGGCGCAGAACCTTCACCGCGTGGCGATAGAGTTCCCCCTCGATGGCGACGCTTTCGGCGTCGAGTGAACCGGGGGGGACGAGGAAACGGCGCACACTCACGGCCGCACCTGGTAACAGAGGCAGCTCCACTCCTCTTCGTGGCGGACGGCGGCAAGCTCAAGCGGAAAGGGGGCAAAGCCCGCGCGGACAAACTCCTCGCGTTCGGCGAGAATCCCCGAGAGGATGAGGAAGCCGCCGGGGGCAACGCGCGCCACGAGCTCATCGGCCAGGCGTACCAGCTCCTCGGCGAGGATGTTGGCAAGGACCACGCCGTAGCTTCCCGTCACCCGGGATAGCGGCGTGGTGGATGCCTCCACGCCGTGCACGGCATTCAGGGCGAGGTTTTCCTCGGTCACGGCCACGGCCCGCTCGTCGATATCGATGGCTACCACGCGGGGGGCGCCGAACTTCGCCGCGCCGATACTCAGAATCCCCGAGCCGGTCCCCACGTCGAGGACGGCAACGGGGCGGGGATGGGACGTGGCGTCGAAGGGGGGATCGCAAAAAAAGATCGCCTCCATGACGTCGAGGCACATGCGGGTCGTGGCGTGGGTGCCGGTGCCGAAGGCAAGCCCCGGGTCGAGCTCGATGACGATGTCGCCGGTCCCGGGGGTGAACTCCTCCCAGGTGGGCTTGATGACGACGCGTCTGCCGATGCGGGAGGGGTGGAAGTTCTGTTTCCAGCCATTGGCCCAGTCCTCCTCGCCGATGACGGTC
>DATDMX010000503.1:0-3426 GCA_036518575.1 Geobacteraceae bacterium
CTCCTCTACCAGTACCTGAACGTGGAGGAGGATTTCATCCGGGAGCTCTTCACGCGAGGGGAGACGCGGATCGGCCGGGTCTTCGTGAGCGAGCCGGTGATCCCCCCTGAACACGCTTCACGGGTCCTGGACTACGAGCGGGCAAGCGTCGTCATCCGGGAGGCACGCCACATCGGCGTCGGCCTTTGCTACTGCCGCCACAAGATGAGCCACGTGGGGCGGGCATGCACCGCCCCGCAGGATATCTGCATGGCCCTGAACGACGCCGCCTTCTCCCTCATCCGTCACGGCCACGCCCGGGCGGTGGAGGCGGCCGAGGCCCTCGCTATGCTGGACAGCGCCCGGGACCAGGGGCTTGTGCAGTTCGGCGACAACGTGCGCGAGGGGGCGAACTTCATCTGCCACTGCTGCGGCTGCTGCTGCGAGGTGATGCTGGCCGCCAAACGCTTTGCCCACCTCCACCCGGTCCACACCACGAACTTCCTCCCCGAAGTGGGAGAGGCCGAGCGCTGCCGCGGCTGCGGCCGCTGCGCCTCCGCCTGCCCAGTGGCGGCCATTGCCATGGTCCCTGCCCCCCCTGCCAAGGGAAGACGGCCCACCATCGACCTTGACCACTGCCTCGGCTGCGGGGTCTGCGTCCGCGCCTGCCCGTTCGGGGCGCTTCGCCTGGAGCCCCGCCCCGAGCGGGTCCTCACCCCGGTGAACACCGCCCACCGCGTGGTTCTCATGGCCATCGAGCGGGGCACGCTCCAGAACCTCGTCTTCGACAATCAGGCCCTCACGAGCCACCGCGCCATGGCGGCCATTCTCGGCGTGATCCTCCGCCTCCCCCCTGCCAAGCAAATCCTCGCCAGCCGCCAGATGAAGTCGCGCTACCTGGAGCGGCTCCTGGCCGGCAAAGACCTCCACACCTCGGCCCGCTGACACCCAGAAAACGATTCCCACGGTTCTTACATAATTGCAGGGAGATGCGGGGAAAGTCTCGGGAGTGGAGGGAAGGGCCGGAGCGGCGAGCGGACATCCGCCGGGAAGAAGGTGCTGCAGGGGCGGCGTTGACCTCGGCCGGCAGGGTCGGGAAGCGGCGCCAACCAGGTCCGCCAGCTCAGGCTCGACCGCAACGGACGAGGCTCTCCCCGCATCTCTCCTCCCCCGTATGCTCCGATAAGGCAAAAAAAGAGCCCGCATAAGCGGGCTGCTTTTGTTCACCATCAGGGCGCCAGCCGGTGCGTCTCGTAGAGGAGGTAGCGGTCGCCACAGATGCTTGGCCCGTCGAACCGCGCGAGCCGCCGGATGGTGATGCCGGGAACAAGCTCGTAATCCTTCCCGTCTTCCATGTCGTCGGGGAAAAGGGTACGGGTGGAGGCGACGAGGAGGACCGAGCCCTGCTCGTTCGTCTTCGCCACGAGCTTGTCCACGATCAGCTTCCGGTCGAGAACCTTCTCGGCCTTCCAGACGATGAAGCTCTCCAGCCGGTCCTGGTCGGGGAAATAGATGGGACGGTGGATAGCAGCCGAAAGGGGCGAAACCCGAAAATCGATGTCGCCGAAGATGAAGCCGTTTTCCAGGTGTCGGTCGAGGATGTAGGCGGCCGTTTTCCCCAGGTTGGAGAAGGGTTGGCGAAGCTCCATGGTGTAGGCGTAGAGCCCAACCACCGCCTGGACCCCCAGCATAGCGATGAGAACCCCGCGGTAAAGCCCCTCCCCGGCCTCCTGCTCCCCTTCCCTGTGCCGCACGGCGTGGAGCCAGCTCGCCACGACGAATGCCATGAAAACGTGCCCGCCGTGGCGGACAAACGTGCTCTGGGTCACGTACTGGACGCCGATGACGCCCGCGGCTGCGGCAAGGTAGAAGAGGAGCGCTGGCAAATCGCGCCGGAAGCGGCAGGCGAGGAAGAAGGTCACGGCCACAGAGAGAACGGCGAAGAGGGGCAACCGCGGGTCGTTCGTCAGCGGAGTCTGCCAGAATAAGCTCGTATTCCAGAAGGAGACCGTATTGAGGGCCGGCACGGGGAAGTAGTTGAGGAACTGGGCTGCCACGGCCGTCTTCAACCGGTCGGGCTCCAGGTGGTGCGCCACCTGGGCGGCAAAGGAGTGGTCAGCCGGAGGAATGATCTGAACGAGGGCTAACCCGAGCCCCACCACGATGATGATGGCGGCGGCAAGAAGCGACCCGGATGACGGCAGGGGCTTTCCCTCTCCTCGGTCCCGCAGGAGGTCCGCGGCCATGAAGAGGGCAAAGGCGCCGGCGAGGATGAAACCGCAGAGGTTACTGTTGGCCAGCAGAAAGAGGGCCACGGCGACGGGAAGAAGCCGGCGCTCCCGCCGGCAATAGAGGGAGACCACCACCATGATCCCGAGGATGCCGAGGACGTAGTTTCGGCTGATGATGACGTACTCGAAGAAGGCGTAGTAGCCCACGCTGTAGAGGAGCTTCTCCAGCCGTCCGAAGGGAGCGCAGAGGTTAAAGAGGAAGACCCCGGCCGTTGCCGCCGTCACGTGAGCCGCCTGCATCACGGCCGTGCCGGGGCTCACCTTCATGAGGAGGTAGAGGATCATGTGCCAGAGCGCCGGGTGGGTCTCGTAGCGGCAGTTGCGGATAACATCGGCAAGTGAGGTGCTGTTGGCGGCGATGAGCCACGCCTGGTACTCGTCGCGCCAGAGCTCGTGGTGCATGACACCCCACGCCGCGGCGACGAGATAGACGAGTGTGACTCCCGCGGCCCACCGCCAGACATACTGGTGTTGCGTATCGTTCATAGGTCGTTACTCCCTCGTGCTAAAGCGTATAAAGCAGATTCGTTCCCCATTCAATCGCTTTTTACCCGACGACGAAATTCACCGCCCCGCGGCGAGCCGGCGCCGGCACGCCTCCAGGTTCTCCTGCGCCTCCCGGTAGCCTGGGCGAAGGCGCAGTGCCTCGCCATAGTGGCGAAGCGCCTCGTCCAGCGCCCCCTGCCGCTCCAGGGCTACCGCCAGGTTGTAGTGGGCAAAGGGGTTATCCGCGTCGATGGCGAGCGCCTGGCGAAAGAGCTCCACGGCCGTCCGCTCGTCGCCCGCCGCAGCCAGGGCAAGGCCACGGCGAAAATAGACCTCCCCCTTCTCCCGGCGCGCTGCCCGGGCATTGGCAAGGTTTTGCAGGATCTGCGCCTTGAGGGGATGCTCTCCTTCGAGGGCAAGCGTGTAGTGCTCGATGGCCTCGGTGAAGCGCTCATCGTTGTAGAAGGCGGTGGCGAGATTGTTGTGGGCAAGGAAGTTCCTGTCGGTAACCGCCACCGCATGGCTGAAGAGGGTGATGCTGTCGCGCCAGTACCCCAGCTGGTGCCAGGTGAGCACCGAAAGGACGAGGAGGACGCCGCCAGCCACGACGGCAAGGGCCTTTTCCCGCCCCCGGGCCAGCTCCGCCGCCCCCCAGACGGCTGCGATGAAG
>DATDMX010000504.1:0-5520 GCA_036518575.1 Geobacteraceae bacterium
GGGGATCGGTCTGTTTCTCACCTTCATCGGGCTGAACGAAACCGGCATCGTCTGTCTCGGCACCAAGGGTGCCCCCGTCTGTCTCGGCACGGTGACCGACGCCCCGGTCCTCCTCGCCATCGGGGGCTTCTTCCTCATGGCCTGGCTCATGGTGAAGGGGGTCCACGGCGCCATCATCATCGGCATGATCGCCGTGACCCTCTGTTCCTTTCTCGTGGGCACAACGCCGCCTCCCACGGCGCTCGTGGCGCTCCCGCCGAGCCCTGCTCCCATCCTCGGCCAGCTGGACATCGCCGGCGCCCTCTCGCCGAAGGGGCTCCCGGTGGTGGCCATCGTCTTCATTATGGCCTTCGTGGACACGGTGGGGACCCTCATCGGCCTCTCTTCCCGCGCCGGCCTCCTCGACGACAAAGGGAACCTCCCTGAAATCGAGAAACCCATGCTCGCCGACGCCTTGGCCAACCTGGCCGCCCCCGTGCTCGGCACCACCACCACCGGTGCCTACATTGAGTCGGCTGCCGGCATCGAGGAGGGTGGGCGGACCGGCTTTACGGCGCTCGTGGTGGCGGCTCTGTTTCTCCTGTCGCTCTTCTTCGCGCCGCTCTTCACCGTCGTCCCTCCCTACGCCTACGGCACCGCCCTCGTCATCATCGGCATCCTCATGATCGCGCCCATATCGCGGCTCGATTTCAGCGACTACACCGAGCTCATTCCCGCCTTCCTCACCATCGTCCTTATCAGCTTTACCTACAACATCGGTGTGGGCATGACCGCTGGTCTCATCACCTATCCGCTCCTCAAGACCATCACCGGCCGCGGCCGCGAAGTTCCGCTCCCGCTCTGGCTCCTTGCGGCCATGTCCCTCATGTTTTTCATCGTTTATCCGCACAAGTAGGGTAGGGGATGCCGATGCGGCCGCTTGTCCCGAAAGTGTCACGCAGCCGCGTTGCGCTGGACTTCAGCCCATATCTCTGGTATATTCTGCCATCACCCAAAGGCAGTTGTGACTCATGAATCTTGACATTTCGAGAAGAAGGATGGTGGACGCCCAGATTGTCAAGCGGGGGATAAAGGACCCGCTCGTCATCGAGGCCATGCTCAAGATCCCGCGCCACATTTTCGTCCAGGAGGCAATGGCCGCCCAGGCCTACAGCGACACGTCCCTTCCCATCGGTGAAAAACAGACCATTTCCCAGCCGTACATGGTTGCCTTGATGTCCGAGCTCCTGCAGTTGACGGGCAAGGAAAAGGTGCTGGAACTGGGAACGGGATCAGGGTACCAGGCAGCTATTCTCGCCACTCTCGCCGGGCGCGTTTACACCGTGGAACGTGTCCGCTCCCTGGCTCTGCAGGCCCGCAAGGCGTTGGACAGCCTTGGCCTTCTCAACGTGAACCTCAAGATTGGCGACGGCACGGACGGCTGGGAAGAGGAGGCCCCCTTCGACGCCATTATCGTTACGGCGGGAGCCCCCGATGTCCCCCGCAAGCTTCTCGATCAGCTGAATGTCGGCGGCAGGCTGGTCCTTCCCGTCGGCAGCCAGGCGGAGCAGGTGCTTCTCAGGCTCACCAAGGAGGCTGACGGCACCGTGCGCCGCGAAGAATTCACCGGCTGTCGCTTCGTTAAACTCATCGGCAAATACGGATGGAGCGACGAAAACTGATCCGGCATGACGTCGCTGTAGCGACCAGTTCCGGAATCACTCACCATCACTAGAGGAATCGACCATGATTGATGACGAGATGCATGAGGAATTCGAGCAGGACGGTGCCAACGAGCCGCCCGAGATGTTCATTGAGGAAGCCGAGGCGGAGGCCGAGTTCAACGAGGAACCGGAAGAAGAGCTCGCCAAGACGCCGGAAGTCGAGCATTTCGACGACGCCATCAAGCTCTACCTGCGCGAAATTCAGAAGACGAAGCTTCTGACCGCCGACGAGGAGAAGGAGCTGGCGAGCCGGATTGCGAAAGGCGAGAAAGCCGCCCGCGACAAGATGATCGAGTCCAACCTGCGGCTCGTGGTGAAGATAGCCAAGCGCTACATCAACCGGGGGCTCCCGTTCCTCGACCTCATCGAAGAGGGGAACATGGGACTCATCAAGGCCGTTGAGCGCTTCAAGCTGTCGAAGGAGTGCCGTTTCTCCACCTACGCCACGTGGTGGATTCGGCAGTCCATCGAGAGGGCGCTCGTCAACCAGTCCCGGACCATCCGGCTGCCGGTCCATGTGTCCGACGACATCAACAAGATGCTCAGGGTCACGCGGGAGCAGCTGCAGAAGTTCAACCAGGAGCCCAGCGTCAAGGAAGTAGCCATGGGGATGGGCGTCAACACCGCGTACGTGCGGCGGCTCATGGTCCTTCTCAAGAAGACCTACTCCATCGAGCGTCCCATGGGGGAGAACAACGACTATTTCCTCATCGACACCATCGAGGATTCGTCAACGGTGTCCCCGGCGGATCTTCTTGAGGATGTCAACAAGTACGAGATCGTCTCCCACTGGTTTCAGACCCTCTCCGACAGCGAGAAGAAGATACTGACCCTTCGCTTCGGCCTCGACGACAAGGAACCGCAGACCCTCGACACCATCGGCCGCAGCTTCGGCGTCACCCGCGAGCGCATCCGCCAGATCGAGGCCAAGTCGCTGGAAAAATTGCGTACTCTCATTGAAACCGCCGGCGTGCCGGCGCCCAAATGATTATTTCATGGTTACGGAGGAACTCATGCAGGATTTGAAGGACATCATCCGGGACATTCCCGATTTTCCCAAGAAGGGGATCGTGTTCAAGGACATAACGACCCTGCTGGCCGATGCCAAGTCGTTCCAGAAGATGGTTGACCTCCTCTCCCACCGCTACGTGGGTGAGCGGATCGACAAGGTTGTGGGGGTCGAGGCGCGCGGCTTCATCATCGGGGCGGCTCTCGCGTACAAACTGGGCGCCGGGATCGTCCTCGTGCGCAAACCGGGGAAACTCCCCTCCGAGACCTTCAAGAAGAGCTACGCTCTCGAATACGGGACCGACACCCTGGAGATCCATACCGATGCCATCAAGAAGGGGGAGAGGGTCCTCATTGCGGACGACTTGCTCGCCACCGGTGGCACGATGGCCGCGGTCGTGGACATGGTTACGAGCATGGGGGGGGAGATCGTCGAGTGCTGCTTCATGGCCGAGCTCGATTTTCTGCACGGACGGAACAAGCTTCCCGAGGGGAAGGTGTTTTCGCTCCTCACCTTCTAGAATGCGGCAAAGAGCCGAAATAACTTGCAAAGGGCCGTCAAGTAGGGTATAAAATTGGCCTGTTTTGTCCCCGTAGCTCAGCAGGATAGAGCACTTCCCTCCTAAGGAAGGGGTCGGACGTTCGAATCGTCTCGGGGACGCCAGTAATAATAAGGGGCTACAGCTTTTGGCTGTAGCCCTTTTGTTTTGGAAATTTTCCAGTTGTAGTTTACAATGACCCCCAAATAGACCTACCGCACCCCTCACAGCGCTTTCCTTCAACTCTGCATGTTAACCAGTTTCCGCTCTAGAGAAATATCTGCCTCGCATGCATGTACCCAGTTCAACAACTCAGGCGCCTGAAATGGCTTGCGAAATATCCTGCAACCCAATTCTTCGGCAAGAGCGATATCCTCAGGCCTCAAGTCCGCCGACATCACGGCTTTCTGTTTCATGATGCCTTTACATCCTCGTAAGCACTGCTGGTGGATGAACTCCAGGCCTGTCATGTTGGGCATATGGTTATCCGTTAAGAGGATGTCCGCGCAGGCTTCTTCACGGGTGCATCTGCACGTAGGGTTCGCGTAGAGAGGGCACATGGTCGGGTCGCTGTATCCGAGGACTTCAAAATTGTTGTTCCTGTGCAAAAGATGCCTTAACAGCAGGAGAAGGCTGGCGTCATCCTCAAAAATAACAACTCTGAGTTTCATGATTGTTCTCCCGTAAGCCTTGATTGATAATGTATTAAAAACATATCATGAAATATTGCGAAGTCAGGTGAAAAAATGACCAGTATTCGCTCATGCACGAATGCGTCGTGGTGATCCGCGAGCACAGGTGAGACGTTCCTTCCTGCATTTGAGATCGAACCAGCTATGGAGGCTTAGCGGGCAGTGGGGGGGCGGCCTGTAACGACGCTTTCGTGGCTGTCTTTTAATTTTTTTTTGTGCCCTTTCAAAAAAAGTGTTGCTTTTGTTTGTGACGCTTTGATATAAAAAACCCAAAAAGGTTCTCCGAACGGGCAAAACCAGAGTAATCTGGCGACGCAAAGCCACGGGTCCTGAATAAAGGGATAGCCGGGTTGCCGAAGAGATGAGTTAAGCGTCTTGGCAACCGGCATAGTACCGACACAAGGAGCACTCTCATCCTCGGAAGATGTGAGTGCTCCTTTTTTTGTGTCTAAAAAGAGTATAATGAGAAACCGAGGCCGAGGTAGTTATCGATTGATGTAAACAATATGACGTTCTCCGAACGGGCAAAACCAGAGTAATCTGGCGACGCAAAGCCACGGGTCCTGAATGAAGGATGGCCGGGTTGCCGAAGAGAAGAGATTTGCATTCTTGGCGCCCGGTATAGTACTGACACAAGGAGCACTCTCATCTTCGGAGATGACTGTGCTCCTTTTTTTTGTTAAACGCTCAGTGAATATGGCAGGAGGGTTTACGACATAACGATGGAGAAGATACTAAGAAAACCAGGGCTTGATCCAGAGTGGAAGCGGAAGCTTACCGAGTGTCTGAAGGAGATCGGCCTTTTGTCTGCGCCGTTTCTCCAGGTGACGATTAATGTCGCCGATTACCGGGTGTCCGACGTGACCAAGCAGGAACGCCTGAAGTAACGCATGGCTGAGTGCCAACCGGCGAAGAGAATCTCGTTTCGCTGACACAACTTGAATAGAACAAAGCGGTAAGTCTCATCCCTGCGGGGCAAGTGAAACCCAGGGCAAGTGAAACCCGCGCTATAAGTCGAATCAATCGGCTATGGCGCGGGTTTTTTCGTATCAGGTTGCTGAAAACGGAGTTTCAGCGGAGCTAAAAATAGCCATCTCGCCGCCGTCCTCGACAGCCTCCTTGTACGGCGTAGCGCTGCTACGCCTCCGCGGGGCTGCCTGCGGGGGCAACGATCTGACTGTTTTTGAGCAACCTAAGTTTTCCAAGATCGCGCTGTTCACATCCTCAGGGGACGAATGGAAATCGTTATGCAGGTGATGCCGACCGTAGCACATATCTTTCGCAAGCTGATTGTTGTCGCCCTTTTCCTCCTCGTGCTGGGCGTGGCCTCGCGGGCACAGGCTGCGGGGGTCTTCTGCTCCGAGTTCGGCGGAGTCGTCGACGGCAATAACCCCAGTACCTTGTCAGCCGTCCAGGCCGCCTCCACCTTCGGCATCGACATGAACTGCACGATCAAGAACTTCCCGCTGTCCATCGGCGGCTTCCCCATCACCAACATCAACTTCAATTTTCCCCAGCAGCAATCGTACTACATCGCGTTCCTCGACGTTTATTACACCGGCAACATGTCGTGCAACG
>DATDMX010000505.1:0-3647 GCA_036518575.1 Geobacteraceae bacterium
ATGAGGAAAGCCATGAATAACGATCTGATACTGCTTGGCCACGGGAGCGGCGGCAAGCTCTCCCACCAACTCCTCGACTCTCTCATCGTCCCGACCCTCTCCGGCATCGCGTCGGCGGAACAAAACGATGCCGCCCTCCTCGCGGCGCCGGCGGGGCGGCTTGCCTTCACCACCGACTCCTACGTGGTGGATCCCCTCTTCTTTCCCGGCGGCAACATCGGCCACCTGGCGGTGAATGGCACGGTGAACGATCTAGCCATGATGGGGGCGCGCCCCCTGTACATCAGTGTCGGCCTCATCATCGAGGAGGGGCTGGGAAAAGAAGAGCTTACGAGGGTCCTGGCCGCCATGCGCGAGGCGGCCGACGGGGCAGGGGTTGCGATCGTCACCGGCGACACCAAGGTGGTGCCGCGGGGGAAGGCGGACCGGCTCTTCATCAACACCTCCGGCATCGGCGTCGTGGAGCACGGGCTGACAATCGACGGCACGCAGGCGCGGCCCGGAGACAGGATCATCGTGAGCGGCACCATCGGCGATCACGGCATCGCGGTGCTGGCGGCCCGGGAGGGTCTTGAGCTCAAAAGCGGCATCAGGAGCGACTGCGCCGCGTTGAACGGGCTCGTGGCGGAGATGCTTCTTGGGGGGGAGGGGCTGCACGTGCTGCGCGACCCGACCCGCGGCGGGGTGGCCACCACGCTGAAGGAAATTGCGCTGCAGTCGCAGGTGGGTATGGTGCTCGACGAGGAAGCGTTGCCCTTGAAGCGAGAGGTGAAGGGGGTCTGCTCCATTCTCGGGCTCGACCCCCTCTATGTGGCCAACGAAGGGAAGCTTCTTGCCATCGTTGCCCCGGAGCGGGCCGAGGCGCTCCTTGCCCGGATGAGGAAGCATCCCCTGGGTGAGGATGCCGCCATCATCGGCACGGTTGGCGCCACGGCGCCCGGCAGGGTGGAGATGACGACCGCCGTTGGCGGCAGGCGGGCGGTGGAGATGCTGGCGGGAGAACAGCTGCCGCGCATTTGCTAGAAACGCGGCTTTTCCCGGATTATTCCGACTGACCGACCGGTCAGTGCCCCGGGCATCAGCCACCCCCTCCGCCGTGGCCGCTGCTACCGCCACCGATGGCGCAGGCCGAAATTTTCCTCGCCACGTCCGTGGAACCGCAGTCAGGGCACGCAGTGGACTCTCCCCCCATTTTCTGGATCTTGGTGAAATCCTTCTCGCACGTGGCGCAGAAGTACTCGTAGATGGGCATTCCTTTCACCTCCCTCTTTTTGCTGCATTCAAAATATCATATGTTTTTTGGCTGCCGCAAGCCGTTTTTCCCCCGCGGACATGCTTGTCAAGCGCGGCAAAGCGTGATAAGTGTAGCTGCGCACTACCATTCCCACTCCATCCATGCCCAACGAGAGGTGAAGTCGTGTCTCTCCGTATCCTTATGGCCGCTTCCGAGGCGGTCCCCTTTGCCAAAGAGGGAGGGCTTGCCGACGTGGTCGGAGCCCTGCCAAAATTTCTCGCTCTGCGCGGTCACGATGTCCGCGTGGTGATGCCCCGCTACTACCGCGTTGATCGGGAACGCTACGCCCTGAAGGAACTTCCCGGCACCCTCGTCGTCCCCATGGGAGTGATCGGCGAGATGTACTGCGGGGTCTGGGAGGGACGGCTGCCGGGAAGCGACGTCCCCGTCTACTTCCTGGAGCACGAGGCGTTCTACGGCCGGGATGGCGGCCTCTACGAGAGCGACAACGAGGGGTACCTCGATAACGACAACCGCTTCATTTTCCTCTCGCGGGCGACGCTCGAACTCTGCAAGATGCTCGACTTCGCACCCGACGTGGTCCACGCCCACGACTGGCACACTGCCGCCGTACCGGTCCTCATGAACAGCGCCTTTCGGCACGACCGTCACGTGGGAAGGGCCGCCTCGCTTCTCACCATCCACAACATGCAGCACCAGGGGAGTTTCTACGAAGGGGCCATGGAAGTCCTCGGTATCGGCTGGGAGTGGTTCAATTTCCTGAATCTGGAAAAGGACGATCAGCTGAACCTCCTCAAGGGGGGCATCTACCACGCCACTCTTCTTTCCACGGTGAGCGAGGGGTACGCCCGGGAGATCCAGACCCCGGCGTTCGGCTGGGGCCTCGAAGGTGTGGTGCGGGAGCGCTCGGCCGACCTCTTCGGTATTCTGAACGGCGTCGACTACGACGAGTGGAGCCCGGAGAAGGACCCCTTCATTGCCTCCACCTATTCGCATTTCGACCTCGCGGGGAAGGTCCTCTGCAAGGCCGATCTCCAGCGCTCCATGGGCCTGCCTGAGCGTCCCGACGTTCCCCTCATCGGCATGGTGTCCCGCCTCGTGAAGCAGAAGGGGGTCGATATCCTGGCCGAGGCGATCGACCGCATCCTCAGCCTCGACCTCCAGGTCGTCATGCTCGGTGCCGGGGAGCCGTGGGCCCACTTCTACTTCGGCGACGTCATGGCTCGCTACCCCGACAAGTTCGCCTGCGTCATCGGCTACAACAACCCTCTTGCCCACCGCATCGAGGCGGGTGCCGATTTCTTTCTCATGCCCTCCGCTTTCGAACCATGCGGCCTCAACCAGATGTACTCCCTGCGTTACGGCACGCTTCCCATCGTCCGGGCCACCGGGGGGCTCGACGACAGCGTGGAGAACTTCGACGAGCGGTGCGTGACCGGCACCGGTTTCAAATTCAGGGACCTCACCGCCGGGGCGCTCTTTGACACCATCGGTTGGGCGGTCCACACATGGTACCACCGTCCCGACGCCATCCGTGTGCTGCGGGAAAACGCCATGGCGAAGCGCTTCACCTGGGAAGATGCGGCACAAAAGTACGAGGAGCTCTACCACCTTGCCATGAGAAAGAGGCTCGGGGAAGAGCGGTTCCGGGAGAGTGTGGCGCTGCGGCCGACGGAAGCCGGCACCGGAGTGTGGGCCGGGGCCTGACAGCAAAACGGGGAGACTGTGATGGATAACAGCGTCGAGCATCGGGATGGAGCCACGGGAGGTGGGGGCGATGAGGCCCTCTGGCCACCCCAGGGAAGCGGGCGGGAGGCCCTTGTTATTCCCTACAATCCGGGGGTGAAGATCGTCATCGCCGTGGTCGCCTGCCTGGTGATGCCGCTTGTCTACTACTGTGTGACCGGCGACGATTTCGTCATACACCTTCTGGGGGTGGCTGGCTTTGCCGTCCTGGCCCTCTACCTCGTGGATTGCCTGGGAACCGGTGACATTACCCTCGAACCCGACCGCATCGTCAAACGCTGGCTCCTGGCCGGCGAGACGGTCATTCCCGCCCAGTGGGCCGTCATGACCCGCGACCAGCACACCATCCGCTTCTACCACGGCAGCAGTTCCAACCTGAGGGAGCGCATAACCATCCGCCGTTTCATGGTGTCGCCGACCGTGGCTGAGGCCGCTCTTACCTACGCCGCCGAGGCCTACGGGATAAAGCTTCGCCAGGATGGTGGCGGCGGCGACGAAGCTCCTTCCTTCTCAGGACGCGGGGCGTGCAAGGGTCGGCAAGTCTCCGCCCTCCTTCTCGGGCGGTTCAACGAGGCTGTCTCCAACCAGAAACTGATGCTTGGCTTCTTCATTGCGTTCGCTGTCCTCGCGGTCTTTATCGTCGGGC
>DATDMX010000506.1:0-2606 GCA_036518575.1 Geobacteraceae bacterium
AGCTTTCTCCTCCTGCTCGCCATTGTCGACGATGCCGTCGGCATGGCGATTATCGCTCTCTTTTACCCCGACCCGCTTCTACCTCCTGCCCCTTTGTGGCTCATGAGCACCCTCGCCGGAATGGCCGCAGCCATGGCTCTACGGTCGACAGGAACAAGAAATTACTGGCCCTATCTCCTGTGTGGCGGCATACCCAGCTGGATCGGCCTCCACAACGCTCACCTTCACCCCGCGCTGGCCCTCGTCTTCATCGTCCCCTTTCTTCCCCACCCCGGCCACGAACACAAACACCTGTTTGAAGAGGATTTACTCGACCGGTCAACGCTTGCCCGGTTCGAACACGAGTGGAAGCTATTCGTCGACCTCGGACTCTTTCTTTTCGGATTTGCCAACGCGGGTGTTCCTGTCTCGGCAGTCGGCACAGCCACCGGCCTCGTCTTTTTTGCCCTTCTCATCGGCAAATGCGTGGGTGTCTTTACTTTCACCCTCATGGGGAAGCGCTTCGGCTTTCCTCTTCCCCGCGGCATGGGGAAAAAAGAGCTGTTCGTGGCGGGCATTGTGGCAGGATTGGGCTTCACCGTGGCACTCTTCGTAGCGGGCGAAGCCTTCACCGACAAGGAATTGCAGGGTGCGGCCAAGATGGGGGCCATGCTCAGTTTCGCCATCGCCCCCCTGGCCTGGGTGGTCGCGCGGTTCATCGGGATCGAGAAGAGAAGATAAAGGGTAGGAGTCGCCTCACTCGCCCGTGGCAAGTCCTGGAGGATACGGCAGGGAAGGCATTGCTGCCCATCCCCGCATCACTTAAGCTTCGATAAGCTTAAAAAATTTGCAAGAATTTTCTGTGCAGCACTCCGGTAGTCGCCCTCTTCCCGCCTAAACTCCGCCAGCAACCCGTCGACCCGCACGGCAGTCTCCGGGCTCCAGCGGGCCCAGAGATCAACAAGCTCCGCAGTCATCTCAGGGTGAAACTGCGTCCCCCAGGCCGAAGGGCCGAACCGAAACGCCTGGTTGGGACAGGCGGCGGAGAAGGCAAGCCTCACGCCGCCGCTCGGCACCTCAAAGGCGTCATTATGCCACTGGAATGTGATGAATTCCCGGGGCACCCCGGAAAACAGGGGATCGCCGACGCCATCGTTACTCAGGCTCACGCCGTGCGTCCCCTTTTCACCAAAGGGTGAGGGTGACAGAACCCTGGCACCGAAGACGTCGGCAAGGAGCTGTCCCCCGAGACAGATGCCCAGGAAGGGGACTTCCCGGTCAACCGTCTCGGCGATCCAGCTCTTCAACGGTACAAGAGCGGGATGGCGAGCGGTGTCATGTACCCCCATCGCCCCGCCTAGAACAATAGCCGCTGAAAGTTCTTCCGGTGGCGGGAGCGCCTCACCGGCATGGGAGTTAACGACGCGAAAGGGAACCCTCCACTCCCGCAGGTAGTCACCGTAGGCGCCGCACGGCACCTCGGCATCATTCTGCACGATTATGAGCATCTACAAACCTCCTTCGCGACCAGACAATTGGCGTACTGGCCCGAAAGAAGCATTATAGATGCCAAACTTACGCTACTCACACAAAGCCAGCCCCCTTAGCAGCGCAAAATCTCGCACTTATCCGGTGCTCTCCGACAGGCCGGTCGTTCCTATTCCCGGACATAGATATCCATGTCCGACTCGTGCACCATGCCCATCACCCTCGCGTACTCAGCCTCGATCAGATCGCAGTGGTTGTTCGTCTCGCGCGCATTGAGCTCGAACACCGCCCGAACGTCGGGGTCGTCAACCCTTGCCGCCGTTTCCCGCAGAGTTTTTTCCAGCTTCCGTTCATTGTCAAGCGCGAGTTCCAGCGCCTTTTGCTCGTTGAATCCGGCGTCGATGGTCTTTGCCATCGCGGCGAGCCACTCCGACTCATGCTCAGGCGGAGTGCTCATGAAATCATCGAAGGATTCAATGTCGCTACCGTCGTAAGCGCGGAAGAAATGCCCCGCATGCACCCTCTCCTCGCCGGCCAGAATTTGAAATACCCTTCTGGCATCAGGGTCCGTCATGAGCCGTGCCCCCAGCTCGTAAAAGTTCATGGCGTTTTTTTCCGTCTGGATCGCTTCCCGCACCGCTTCTGTAACGTCGATTGCTTCTGACATAAGCTTTCTCCTTTCACGATGCCGCGGATCTTTGCGCAGAGTGTCACATTTCCGTCAGCACCCGCTCGTCATAAATGTCTTCCAGTTTCTTTTTGTGCCCTTTCTCGACATCGGCAAACATGAGGAGGGTTTTCTTCAGCTTGGGGTCATCCGCCATCTCCGCGGCAGCCATGTAGAGACGCCAGGCACTCTCCTCGGCCTTGATGGCGCTGCGCAGGATTTCGTCATAACTCATGTCGGACCGCAGGGGCACGTCGGACATGTAGTCACTCAAGTGCATATCCGGCGCCCTGTTGGCAGCCTGTTGGTGAAGCGCCGCCACATCGATACGGCTAAAGACCTGTTTGTGACCGGCCTCTTCGGCAGCCATCTCCTCGAACATCTTTCGCCCGGCAATGGTGGTGCTCTGCTCGGCGGCCTTCTTGTAGAGCTGGTAGGCGGTTTCCTCGCGCTCAACGGCAAAACGGATGAT
>DATDMX010000507.1:0-5545 GCA_036518575.1 Geobacteraceae bacterium
AACTTCACCCAAACCCTACCAGGTGGCCATGGCCCACCGGGCGATCGATGCGGGCGCCGACGTGATACTCGGGCACCATCCCCACGTTCTCCAAGGGGCGGAACGTTACCGGCAGGGGGTCATCCTCTACAGCCTGGGCAATTTCGCCTTCGGCACCGCCAGCCGCAGTGCCGCCAGTGGCGCCATTGCCCGGATCACCCTCGACAACGGTGTTAAAGAAGTTGAAATGATACCCCTCAATGTCCGCAACCGCGAAGTACACTTCCAGCCACGGCCACTGAAGGGGAGGGAAGGGCAAGAGTTCGCCCGGCGCTTCGGTCGGCTCTCCGCCCCGCTGGGGACCGGAGTTATCGACGTGGGCAGTCGTTATTTGCTCGACTTCGGCAGAAAGGATATCGGAAGGTTATAGGAGGAAGTGCGCATATGTATCGTCTCTTCGTCGCCATCGATCTGCCACAGGAAACAAAAGAGTCGGTGCGGGCAATCTGTCACGGTCTGCCCGAGGCGCGCTGGGTGCCGCAGGAGCAGCTCCACCTCACGCTGCGCTTCATCGGCGACGCGGACAGCCGCCTGTTTGCCGCAATCAAGGCATGCCTTTTGGAAGTCAAAGGGGAGTCCTTCTCGCTGACCCTGGCAGGAATCGGTCATTTCCCGCCCGGGAAGCGCGCTCGGGTGCTCTGGGTCGGGATGGAGCGCTGCGAAACGCTCCTGAAGCTGGCACAGGACGTGGAGTGTGCGCTCGTCTCCGCAGGACTCCCACGGGAGGAACGTCCCTTTTCCCCGCACATTACCCTCGCCCGTTTCCGCGAATCACCCGCCGGAGGAATTGCTCCGTTCGAGGAGCGACACCGGGAGTTTGCCCTTCCCCCCTTCCCGGTGAACGTCTTTCACCTCTACTCAAGCGTTCTCACTCCCAAAGGAGCGGTTCATACCAGGGAAGCGAGCTATCCCCTGGCGGAGTAGCGGCGATGCGAACTCGCAACCGGGCTCCAGGCTGCAAGATTGGTACTATTTCTTTGCGGTTTGTTTGTCCCTTGCGGCAAGCTGCGCCAGATAGTTCCCCGTGAAAATATAGTCGTCGATATAGTCCCTCTTCCCGTCGCCGTTCAGGTCATAACGGGGGACTTTTGCCGTACCGCGCTCCTTGAGGAAAAGACTGAAATCATTCTCCGTCATGACCTTCTCCTTGCCAATCTTCGCGTCAGGGGGTATCAACGGCACGACCGTGAGCGGGATTTCGGTCGTTGCGCTGTCATTCAGGATGGTTATTGTCGCCTCGTAGGTCTTTTCCTCCGGCAGGGCTTCCAAAAGCCAGACATTACCTTTTTCCCGCCTGATTGCCACCAGCTTTGCCCCCTTAAGAGCGAAGTTGGGCGCTTCTCTACCCGACACCCCGACATCTACGAAGACCTTGACGCTGGCCTTGCCATCTGAGAAGGCTATGGCCGGCTCCTGGTGAATACCGGACATGTCTGGTTCCGTAAACAATTTCATAAGTGCTTGAGGATTCTTTTCCCCCTTGAAATCGCGGAAGCGGTTGAGGACGCTTTTGTAAGCCGTGAACTTCTTTTCTGCCGATGGTGTCATTATCTGCTGCCTGACATCGGCTTCCACGGAAGCGGTTAAGGTTGTTTCATTGACCGGTTCTTGTTTCACCGGAGGCGCCGGCTGTTGTTCCTGAATCTTTTCCTTTTCGCCGCCAGGTTCAGTCGGCTGAGATACTCCCCCCAGCCATGTCGTTCTGCCGCTGGTGGTTGTTGTTGGAGTCATCAACGCGGTCTGGGTCGGACTCGATACCGTTCCGCCGGTTGTATCTGTTGATGGCTGCGGCTGGGGATCTGTCTGGATAGGCGCGACCGAACCCACCACCGGCAAGGACGCACCGTTGACGTCGAGAAGTCTGGGGATGACCGAGGTCATGTTTGCCGCCGAGGAGCCGGTGTTATCGAAGCTCACAACAGCTATTACCCCCGTCCCCGACTGTACCCGCGGATACGCGTAGACTGACGCAATGCTCACTTTACCCCCTTCTTTCGTGTTTGTTACCATGAGCGAGTCGGAGACGAATGATCCCTGCACAACTTTAGGGTTGGCCAGAGTCGTCTTGTCGTACTGAATAGCGATGTCAATGCCGGCAACTCTCTCGAGCCCCGTGCCCTGCACGATGAATTGGCCATTACCCGACGGGTAAACCGTTATTGTCGCCGCGGCATATGCTGCCGCTGCCTGGCAAAACAGGATAAAGAACACCATCAGACTTCTTTTCATGCAAAATCCTCCAACGTGGGTGAGCAGCCCTGTTCTCTACCGTTTCTGTTTGATGACACAATCGATGATGGCATTGATTCTCCGGTTCATCTGTCGTCCCGCGGGTGTGTTGTTGTATGCAATGCGCCGGGAGTAACCATATCCCTTCGCGGCAAGACGGGCGCGTTCGATTCCGAAATTCTTCACCAGATAGTTCACCACGCTTTCGGCGCGCCTCTGGGAGAGTTTCATGTTGAAATTGTAACCGCCGACGTTGTCGGTGTGCCCTTCGATGACGGCGGTGGTGGTCGGGTTCTTCCTCATGAAGTCGCCGACCTGAGCGATTTCGTCGTGGTACTTGGCTCTGATGTCAGTCTTGCCGCTGTCGAACTGTATCTGGAGCGATATACAAAGTCTCGCGGGTTGCTCGGGCGGCAAAACCTTCTTCAGATCCAGCGGGCAATCAACAATCGCCTCAATGCGACGGTTCTTTTCCTGCCCCTCAAGGGTGGCGTTGTCGGCGACAGGACGCGTGGAACCGTATCCCTTGGCATAGAGGCGAGAGCGGTCTATCCCGAAATGTTCCACGAGGTAGTTCACGACAGTCTCGGCACGTTTCTGGGAGATCTTCATGTTGACGTCGTGCTTGCCGACGCTGTCAGTATGCCCTTCGATCACCGCGGTGGTCGTGGGATATTGTTTCAAGAAGTCGCCGAGCAGGTCGACTTCCTTGAGGTATTCCGGCCGGATCTTCGTACTGCCGACATCGAACTCGACATGGAGGGTCGTGCAGTACTTGAACCTCCCGGCGGCCGGTTCAGTAGCCGAAATAGGTTCCAGGGGTGCTTCTTTCTCTGCCTCGGCACCGGCCTCAGGCGGCGTGACCGGAGCGGGCGCGATCTCTTCCGGTTTCGGCTGAACACCCGCGGGCAGCGCCGTTCCCGGTGTCGGCTGAACGGCCGGAGCGGCCCCCGAAGGTGGCGGCGTGACCGGTGCAAGGATCTCGGGTTCGGGCTCCAGAGCTTCTTCGGATTCGGGTGTCGGCTTAAAGAGCGCCGCAATCCTCTGCCAATCGAAATGATAGGTCAGGCCGACGGTATATTCGTAATTGAAGAGATTCCCTCCTGACTGGACGATGAGGTGCCGGACGTCGCCGCGGAGTGCCCAGTCATCGTTCAGGAAGAACTTGACTCCTCCACCATAGTCGGCTACCCCGCTTGTGTGGTGGAAATGCGTGTCTCCCGCCATGAATGCCTTGTTCTCGAAATCGGTTGTGATGGCGCCATAACCTGCCGCCACAAACGGAACCAGCCTGTTCTCGGGCATGAAGTGCCATAGTAACTCCCCGCCATAGCGAAATACATGGACGTCGCCGGTACCGGCTTGGGTGCCCACCGACTGGACAAAGTCGAAAAGCGCTTCCACACCGAAATTCCTGGTGAAATTGTAGCCACCACGGATGCCGTAAACAGGCCTCGTTTCCTGCTGTTGCACTCCATCGAATGTGTAGCCGCCCACCATGGGGGAGAGTGTGAAGAAATCCGCCCGGTTTCCGGCGGCGACGACGGTCGAGGCGTTACCTATCAGCATTGTCATCACAAATAGCGCAGTCAGAATCGTTTTCACGGCAGGCCTCCTTGTCGTCTCCGGTGCACCATACTACCGGAACAGCTCGCCTCTGTTCACGGCACCCGTGCCGCCAACGATGAGGATCTGCCCACTGGGAAGCATGGTGGCCGTGTGGCTCCCTCTCGCCTCCTTCATGGGTTTCACAGTTTCCGCAAAGGTCCGTGTGTTGGGATCATAGAATTCTGCCGAGTTGTCGGAGCCCCCCGTAAGCAGGACACGACTGTCCGGCAGAAGCGTGGCCGTATGATAGGTACGAACCGTCGTCATTGTATCCGTGACAGCAAAGGTATGGGTAACGGGATCGTAGAGCTCGGCGATAGTCGACGAGGCACCGCCCGCAATAAGAACCTTGGCGTCTGCCGAGCTCGAGAGCAGAGTAGCCGTGTGGTAGCTCCTCGGGTAATACATTCGGGCTGTCGCCGTGAATGTACCCGATCCGGGATCATAAAGCTCACAGAGTGTGTTGTCCGGCGTTCCTCCCGCAATGAGGACCTTTCCGTTGTTCAGCAAGGTGGCGGTGTGGGCGGAGCGGGCAACAGCCATGGGGCCCGTGGGCGTGAAAGTGCCCGATCCGGGGTCGTAAAGCTCGGCGCTGGAAAGGGTGATACTGCCGTCATATCCTCCGGTTATAAGGACTTTCCCGTTGCTGAGGATGGTGGCGGTATGCAGGGATCTCCCCGTCCCCATGGGACCTGTGGCGGTGAAAGTGCCTGCCGCGGGATCGTAGAGCTGCGCATCGCTGTGAGCCTTTGTGCCGTCCCATCCTCCCGCCACAAGGACCTTGCCGTTGCCCAGAAGAGTGGCCGTATGCAACGCGCTCGAATACCCCATGAAACCCGTCGGCGAAAAGCTGCTTGATGCGGGGTCAAACAGTTCGGCGCTCTTGTGATAATGGATGGCTCCCCCCTGCATGGATCCCCCGGCAAGGAGGACCTTCCCGCTGGGAAGAAGGGTCGCCGAGTGGCCGTCACGTGCTTCTACCGTCTTACCGACAGTCGAAGAGAATCTTCCCTGAATCAGATCACTCATGGTCACTGTAACCGATTCTGAGACCTTCACCCCGGTCCTGTTGGTGACCGTGAGCGTGTACGTCGTGGTGGCTGTGGGTCTTATGGTGGTGACGTTGCGGAAGATGACCCTGGTTACCGTGGTATTGTTCCCGAAGCTGTTTTTCCCGAAACTGGTCACCCTGCCGGTACCACTGGTGAAGTTCAGAAAGAGAGAGGTAGTCTGCCCTTTACTGATGATTGAGGGAGCTGCCTTGAAGCTTCTGATGGCCGGATTTGGTACGACTTTGCCGCCCCCGCTTCCGCAAGCGGCAATCAACGCAGGACATATCCAGATTATTGCCAACCGAATGAATATTTTAGCATGCCGCATGTCGCCCTCCTTCATGTCTGCGCGAGCTTCTTTCAATCAATAAAACATTTCGTTCCCGGCGGCGTCGAAATACTTGGTGCGGATAAACATGCTGGGGAACAGTGGCGTTGCGTTGATGTCCGCGCTGTTGCAAAGGATATTGGCCAGGGAGAAGGTCGGTACACCGGGAGAGACCGGAACAAAGTCGTATCTGAACTGCGGGGCGCCTGCGGCCATATTGATACCCAATAGGGAGCCTATTATGAGGTTTGTGGCGCCGTTGTCAGGAATCCCCCCGGGGGGCATAATG
>DATDMX010000508.1:0-4229 GCA_036518575.1 Geobacteraceae bacterium
AGGACAAGAAGCGCCCCGACGCCGTTGCCGCCATGCAGGCTGACGCCCAGGGACCCCATGAAATGAGCATCCGCGCCGGGGAAGAGCGCATCCTTCCCTGGGCCACCAATCTGAAACCGGGAGAGTACACCGTCAAGGCGCGGCTCATCTACGATCTCAACCGCTACAATGACCGCTCCTTCACGGGCGACCAGACGGAGATCAATAGCACCACTCTCACCTTCAAGGTGAAGAAGGGGTAGCTCACGCTCCCATCGGCCCAGGACATTTCCTCAACGGGGCCTGCTTGCGCAGGCCCCGTTTTTTAGTGCGGGTTTGACCGAGGAGACTTATTTGGATGGGGATACGACAGGTGAATTCGAGCGGTTCTGTTCCGTAGTGGGTTCCTTCTTGTCGGCAGGAAGGGGCGGGATGCCGTTCTTTGCTTTAGGAGGGGATGCCACGGTGATGTCGCCGTACCAGGCCGTCACCTCGTCGCGGGTATCGTCGGTGTCGCTCATGACGGCGATGGCCCCCACCGCTGGTGGTTCCTCGCCGAAGAGGCGCTTGTAGTCCTCGTAGATGTTGCGCTCTTCGCTCACCCATTCGCCCGCTTTGGCGTCGCCTGACTCCACCGCCACGATCATGGCGTTGGAGGTGTAGGGGCTCGGTGCCGAGGAGTCCTTGGGCATCTTTGCGGCCCAGACGTAGTTGATGGCCCGCATCCGCCAGAAGAAGGTGCGGGGAAAGACCACGTAAACGCGGGCCGCAAAATCGTCGCCGCTCTTCTTCGTCACGTCCTCCTTTCGAAGGGAATGCTCCACCTTCCACGACCAGCGCAGGAGTGGGTATTTCTTGGCATCGAAGGACATTTCCTTGATGAGCCCCGAGGCGCTCCTGACGCTCTGGGCCTTGAGAACGCTCTTGCCTCCTTCTTTCACGAGCGAATAGACGGTGGTGCCTTTGAACGGCTTGTCGTGCCACCCCGAAAGGTCGCCGGCGCCGAACTTGCCGACGGAGAGTTCTCCCCCCGAGGCCAGGGAGGAGGTGAGAAGGAAAAAGATAATGGTGAAGACCGGTTTCATTGAGACCTCGTCGCGTGTGGTGGTGATGGGTGCCCGATGATAATAATCGGCAATCGGGCTATGGGCAAGCGATAATCTGGTAAAATTATCCGGCAGCCCCGGCACGGAACTGACAGGTGGATATCGTGAGCACTACCAGCGAAAAAGACGAAAACGCGCGCATACGGCGGATGATGGCGCTTGACCGGAATATGCTCCCGCCCGACGGCGGCCCCGAGTTCAACCGGCTCATTTTCGCCACGAGCCCCTATCTCCTTCAGCATGCGGACAACCCGGTGGACTGGTATCCCTGGGGGGAGGAGGCCTTTGCCCGGGCCCGTTCTGAAGACAAGCCGGTCTTCCTGTCCATCGGTTATGCCACCTGCCACTGGTGCCATGTGATGGAGCACGAATCGTTCGAGGACGAGGAGGTGGCGGCGGCCTTCAACGCCTCCTTCGTGTGCATCAAGGTGGACCGGGAGGAGCGGCCCGACATTGACGAGCAGTACATGGCCGTGGCCCAGATGATGTCGGGGAGCGGCGGCTGGCCCCTCAACGTGTTCATGACCCCCGACAAGAGCCCCTTTTTCGCCATCACCTATATCCCCCGCGAGCCGCGCATGGGCCTGCCGGGCATCGTTGCGCTCCTTGAGCGGGTGGCCGAGCTGTTGCGTACGGAACGTAGCCGGCTGGAGGAAAACGGCACCACGACCCTCGAAGCGCTGGCCCGGCTCTACAAGCCCCACCCGGGCGAGCTGCCGGAAGCGGGTCTGGCGGATAGAGCCTTTCAGCAGCTGACGGAGATGTACGACGGTTTCTGGGGTGGCTTCGGCAGCTCGCCCAAGTTTCCCATGCCGTTCTACCTCTTCTTCCTTCTGCGCCAGTGGAAGAGGACGGGCGACAAGGCTGCCTTCGCCATGGTGGACCAGACGCTGCGGATGCTTCGCCAGGGCGGGATCTACGACCAGCTCGGGTTCGGCTTCCACCGCTATGCCGTGGATCGGGAATGGCTCGTGCCCCATTTCGAAAAGATGCTCTACGATCAGGCCCTCCTGGCCCTAATCTACCTCGAAGCGTTCCAGGCGTCCGGTGACCCCTTCTTTCGTCGGGTGGCGGAGGAAATCCTCACCTATGTCCTGCGCGACATGACCGCCCCCGAAGGCGGATTTTACGCGGCACAGGATGCCGACACGGAAGGGGAGGAGGGACGCTGCTATCTTTGGGCTCCGGAGGAGATCGCCGCCACGCTGGGGGATGGCGACGCGGAGCTCTTCTGCCGCCTCTTCGATGTCACCCCGGGCGGAAACTTCGAGGGGAGGAACATCCTGCACCTCCTCGTGCCGCCGGAGACGTTCGCGTCCCGGGAAGGCCTTTCCCCCGAGGCGCTCGCGACGGACCTGGAGCGATGGCGCCAGGCGCTTCTGCGGGAACGGGAGAAAAGAGTGCAGCCGTTTCGGGACGAGAAGATCCTCACCTCCTGGAACGGCCTCATGATCGCTGCCCTCGCCAGAGGGTATGCCGTGACGGGCGAGGTCCGGTACCTGGAGGGAGCTGCGCGCGCGGCGGGCTTCATCGCCCGAAGCCTCGTAACACCCAAGGGGAGGCTCCTGCGGAGCTTCCACCGGGGTGAGGGGGCCATCCCCGCGTTTCTCGACGATTATGCCTGCTTCATCTGGGGGCTCATCGAGCTTCACCAGGTGACGCTGGAGAAAGCCTTTCTGGACGGGGCCCGGTCGCTTGCGGGGGAGATCCTGCGTCTCTTCGCCGGAGAGGGGGGAGGTTACTACGAGACGGGTGCCGACGCTGAGCACCTCCCTGTCAGGCAACAAAGCGCCTTTGACGGCGCGTTCCCGTCGGGCAACGGTGTCGCCGCCCTTGCCCTCTCACGCCTGGGGCGGATCGCGGCGGAGGAGCGCTTTACTGCGGCGGGCGAGGGGGTAGTCCGGGCGTTCATGGGGGACGCTCCGGGGCAGCCGCTCTCGTTTCTCTCCCTCATCGGCACCGCGGATTTCCTGCGCGGACCCGAAGTGACCGTGACTCTGACGGGGGAGAAGGACACTCTTGCGGAGATGATTGGCGCCGCTCATCGTCGTTTCCTCCCTGCCCTGGTGTTGCGTTACGCCGGCGCCGGTGCCGAGGGCGAGTTTCCGGCTGTCGGTGGTCGGGCCACCGCCTATGTCTGTGCCCGGGGCGCCTGCCGGCCTCCGGTGACCACTGCCGACGAGCTCGCGCGCCTTCTCGATGAACTCGTCTGATTGCCATCCTGCCGGCCCCTTTTTTCATTAAGCTTTGACGTCTCTCCCGGAAAGGAGATCAATCCTGCCGCTTTCGTTGCTTTCTCGCAGGCTTAGGTTATTCTTATCTAGTAGATTTCTATTCTCCTGTGATGCTTTCGTGATGCATCGGTGATGCGAGGGGCGACGTGTCGCCTGCAGCCGGCGGAGAGATTCGAGCAAGGAGACGGCCCGCGGACGGGGCCGCGCGCGAGCGTGGCCGCCGCTGCTACGATGATAATGTTTTAGCGTTAACTTGTGACGAGGGGAAGATGGAGACAGTCTTTCTACGCTACTCGCCTGCCAACGTACTGACGGCGGTCTATGTGCTCTGCACTCTGCCGTTCGTACGGGTGAATCTGTCCCGCCCGCCATTCCCTGTCGGTCTGCTATTCTCCCTTAACCCCACCCCAGTCAATAGGTCGACCCACTTCTCTGTCACTACTGCGTTCATCGCCAGACCGGCCCTGCTGCAGGAGCTCCTCGACGGCCACCAGGGAGGCATCCCATGATGTGGCGATGGCGCGGAAGCAGGTGGCAGGGCATTGCCATCGGGGTTCTCATCGCCACCGCCCCCCTCGTGGCCCTGGCTCTCTTCGTGAATTTCAGCCTGAGGGGCGATCTGGAGACGATTGCCCTGGAGCGGCGAAAGATTTCCGTTGCCGCTGCGGCGCACGTCCTCCAGGTGCGGCTTGAAGGAGACATCGCCTACGGCGTGGCCTTCGCCGGGCGCCCGCTTCTGTAAAAGGCCGTGGAGGCGGGTAACGCCGCGGAAATGACACGCCACCTGCAAAACCTCGTCGGGTCATCCGGCTCCATGGAACGGGCGCTCATCTGTTCGCAGGCGGGGACCAGGCTCGCCAACTATCCCCCCGACCCCCGCGTCATCGGCCTGAGCGTCGTCGATCAGATC